>WRNN01000038.1 GCA_009776595.1 Clostridiales bacterium | reverse complement strand
AGGGAAAGGCAAACTATGGCATTCTTAAGATCCTTGGATATTACAGGATCCGCGCTTACCGCCGAACGATATCGTTCGGAAGTGATCCTGCAGAATATAGCCAACGCAAATGTGACAAGGACAGCCGAAGGCGGGCCGTACCGCAGGAAGCAGGTCGTATTTGAGGAAAGGCCCCTCAGCTTTCAGGATCATTTTCGACATGCCTGTATCCGTAACGGATACAGAAAAAGCGGCGGGGTAAGGGTCCAGCAGATGGTGGACAGCATCAACGAGCTGAAACCGGTCTATGACCCCAATCACCCGGATGCGGACGCCGACGGCTACGTTTGGTATCCCAATGTGGATACCACAGAAGAAATAACGGATCTGATGGCGGCTTCCAATGCTTACGAAGCCAATCTGACAGCGCTGAACGTAGTTAAGGCTATGATCAACAAATCTTTGGAAATGACATGATAAAGGGTCAATACAACGCGGAAGTATGATATAGAGACACAAGTAAATCAAACCCCGGAGAAACAGGATGTGGAGGGGTGGCCGGTACAAGGATGGACCGACTGCTTCTCCTTTTGCTATTTTGTGTCAAACAATTGCTTCCAATTATAGAACAGAATTGAAATTTACCCCATAAAAACTCTTGTAATGGCAGAACGATTTTTGCATAGGGCTTGCATACCGGATCGTGACCGGTAATGCATATAGCGATAGTACCCCCGGCAAAAGCGCTGCATATAGCGCTCCTGTCGAAGAAAAAACTGGACTAATTCGGTACAATTTGAAGAAATTAACATTTTTTTTGCGATTCTCTTTACTTCATTGCACGACCCGAGTATAATAGTTTCATAATAAAATAGGATAATATGTAGAAACAAACGTTACCGTAAGGCAATTTACCATAAAGTAAATACAATTTAAGCAACACCAGCAGAGCAAATGAACGAGGTGACAACAAGCTATGTTTATTATTCCTATAGAGCCGATGAAGCCCATGACTCTATCTGAAAGTGGAAAAACCCTATATAATGAGCAAAATACGAACACATTTCAAAACGTGCTGGACAATGCGATCAACTCGTTGAATGAGACAAACGCCACTTCACGTAATGACGCATATCAGTTAGCTTTTGGTAATGTTGATAATATTGGTGAAATCACGATCAATACGCTTAAAGCGGAGGCTATGATTCAAACAACGGTACAGATCACTTCCAGAGTCCTCAATGCCTATAAGGAGATTATGAATATCCAAATTTAGCAATAATTACTGTTTATTATTGATTTTGGTGAATAATTCCTGAATACGCATTGAAAGTGAGTTAAGAAGTGGCAACTCCTACAGAGAGAAAGAACACGATACAAACGCTGCGCGTTTATATCGATAGCATACCGCCAAAAAGAAAAAGAATTCTACTNATCGGCGCCGGCGTTTTCCTTGCGCTTGTCATCGTTTTGTCTTTTCTGTTTTTATACAGAGGCGGCGGCGGCAACTACAAGGTACTCTATACGGGCCTGGATACGGTAGAATCCATCGAGGTCTATGACGCCATCAGCGANCTGGGCGTGACGCCGCAGATCGACAGGCGCGGACAGATATTGGTGCCGGAAGCGCAATATGATTATCTGCTGCTTCAACTGGCGGCAAGAGGCCATCCGCGAAGCACGCTTGCCTATGACGTATTTCTTGATAATACGGGTATGACCTCCACGGAATCGGACAAAAAGCAGATCATGATCTTCCAGCTGCAAAACCGGATCCAGGACACGATACGCAGAATATCCGGCGTGGAAGACGCCGTTGTCACGCTGACAATCCCCGACGAGAGTACCAGCGTCTGGTTGATGGCGGATCCGGACCGTGGCCGGGCGACGGCAGGCGTTATGCTGACATTGGGCAGGAACGTGGAAATGTATCCGGAACAGGTCTCCGCGATCAAAACCCTGATCGCCGCCAGCGTCCCGAAGATGCTGCCGGAGAACGTCAGCGTGGTGAACGCGGACACCGGTATGGAGATGGCCGGGCTGGAAGCCGGGCTGACGACAGTGAGCGGCAGCCTGTTAGCCATGCAGCTGGAGCAGACATTCCAGGAACTGGTGGAAAGTAATGTACGCCGGATCCTGATCCCCTGGTACGGAGAAAAAGGCGTATTCGTCGTCGCGCGGATCACGCTTGATCTGGACAGGATGATCCAGGAGCGCTACGAACTCCTGGAGCGTATAGGCCCCGACGGAGAGAGTAACGGCGGATTTGTCGACCATCACGAAGTCGAAGGCATCGTGGAGGGCATAGGCAATGTCTCCGGTATCGTCGGCGAAGAGAATAACACGGACGTCCCCACATACCTGACGCCGGGCGGCGCCGCGAATGAGGATTATGCCCACTACTACGGTTCCATTGACTATAACTACGGCTACCTGAAAACCCAGATCGAAGGCGGAAGCGGGCGAATCAAACGGGGAACGGTCTCCGTCATTGTCGATGAACGGAATCTGTCGGAAGCCCGTAGATTGGAGCTGATCGATACCATCTCCATGGCCGCCGATATCGCGCCGGAATACATCGCCCTATCGGCGCTGAATCCGCCGCCGCCGCCCATTATCCCCGTAAATCCGGAAGTGGAAGGGGCGGCCAGGTTCTGGGAAAACCTGCCCCTTTGGGTATGGATCGCCGCGCTTGCGTTACTGCTGCTGATCGTCCTGCTGATCGTCGTCTTTATCTATATGCGCAGACGGGCGGCCAGGCTTGCCGCCGAGCGTGAAGAAGCCCTTCGGCAGGAGCAGGAGACGATGATGGATGAGATTGAACGATACAAGAAAGAGCTGGCCGACGCCGCGATGGCTTCCGTCAATGTCAAAGACGACGCGATAACCAACGAAATCCGCCAGTTTGCGAAAGATAATCCGGAAATAACAGCAAATCTGCTGAGGAGCTGGTTGAAGGAAGGAGAAGAAGCTTAACTATGGCTGCGACTGCAACGAGATCGAAACCAAAACTCGGATCTGCCGGAAGGGCTGCCGCCGTTATCGTTGCCTTGGGCGCGGATCACGCCTCCGGCGTCTACCGGCATTTGAATGAAGAAGAAATCGAGCGGCTTTCTCTGGAGGTCGCCAAATTAAACCGATTGTCGCCGGAAGAACTGGCGGAAATCATAGAAGATTTTTATGGCTTGTGCATCACCCAGAAGGTCATCTCGGAAGGCGGCATCCTCTACGCAAAGGATGTGCTGGAAAAAGCCTTCGGCAAAGAGCAGGCGGCGAACTTTATGGAACGGATATCCAAATCCATGCAGGTCAGGGCTTTGGAATTCATCCGGAAAGCCAGCAACAAGAATCTGATGATCATGCTGCAAAACGAGCATCCGCAGACGGTAGCCTTTGTGCTGTCCTACGCCAGGGCCGATCAGGCGTCCTTCGTGATCGCTTCGCTGGAAAGGGAGATGCAGCTTGATGTGATCCAAAGGATCGCCAAGCTGGAGAGCGTTTCTCCCGATGTGGTCAATACGGTGGAGCACGTGCTGGAAAACCGTTTCTCCTCTGTCATATCCGTGGACATGACGGAAATCGGAGGCGTCAACTATGTGGCGGATATTATGAACCACACCGACCGTCAGACAGAGAAACATATCTTTGATGAATTGAATAAACGGGATCCGATGCTGTCCGAAAGCATCCGGAAACTCATGTTTGTATTCGAAGACATTATCAACATGGACGACATCACGATCCAGCGCTTCCTGCGGGAAGTGGATTCCCAGGATCTGGCCATCGCGATCAAAGGCTCCAATGATGAAGTCAAGGAAACACTGCTTAATAATGTATCCCGCCGCGCAAGGGAAACGATACTCACCGACATTGAATACCTGCGGAATGTCCGCTTGAAGGATGTGGAGGAAGCCCAGCAGCGGATCGTCAATATCATCCGCAGTCTGGAGGAATCCGGTGAAATCGTGATATCCAGAGGCGGAGAGGATGAGATCATTGCCTGATATCTATAAAATGCCGTGGTTCAACATCCCNATGGGAGATATCGTGCAAATCCCCGAACTATCCATGGAGGCCGCTTTNGCGGAGCAGGAATCGGCGGCGGAAGCGGAAGCGGAGGCAAGTAATCAGGAAGAACCGCTTGCCGGGAACGAAGACGACTATCCCTTCAAAGACAGAAGGAAGGGCGACCGGCGGCGGGAAGACCGGAGAAAAAGCGGACGCCGCGCGGAAGACATCGAAGACCCGGACAGCGTGGTCCGTCTGTACAAAGAACGGCTGGCGCTGACCAAAGAGGAATTCCTTGAAGAAATCGAACCCGAACTGCGGCGCGTCTTGCAGCGCCAAACGGAGGAGCTGCGGAACGAGGCCTACGGGGACGCCTTGCAACAGCAGCGTACGCAGATCGTCACGATGCTGGAAGAATTGGACCGCAGAAGCGCGGCGCAGGAGGAAAGCTTCCGGAACTATATGAAAGAGTTCGCGGAAGAGCTGAAATACATGGCTTTGGATATCGCGGAAAGGATTCTCCATAAGGAGATCGAGGAAGATAAACACGCGCTGGAATCCATGATCCTCCAAATGGTATCCGAAGTCAAAAACGCAACCTGGATCAGTGTGGAAATCTCCGATCANGCGGAAAGCCTGGCGGAGCAGTTNCGGACCCAGCTCCAAAAAGCCGAGCAGGGGAAGCAAATATTCATAGAAAAAAAAGACGTCCCGCCGGATTCTGTCCGCATCGTTACCGAGGAAGGGATAGTCGACGCAACGCTGTCCGTGCAGCTCAAGCAGCTGCGGGAGGCTTTTATGAAAGCAGAAGAGGAAGGAGACTGAGGTTTGGGGGTTATAGAGAAGGACCTGGCGAAGTANTACCGTGTTTTNCGNCACAGCGATCTCTGCGTATATGAAGGGAAAATCAGCAAGATCGTGGGAATGACAGTGGAAGCCACAGGCCTTGTCTGCAGCATCGGCGACATCTGCCGCATCTATCTGGAAGGGAAAGGGGAAAGCATCATCGCGGAAGTGGTGGGTATCTCCGGCAGCAACGCCTATCTTATGCCCTATGAAAGTATGAATGGGATAGGATATGGNTCTTCTGTGGTCAACACAGGAAAGAAGCTGACGGTGAGAATCAGCGACGCCCTGATCGGCCGGACGGTGGATCCCCTNTGCAACCCCATAGACCGGGGCCCCGCTATCGAAGGCGGCGTCCATGTTTCCATAGACGGGGAACCGTCAAACCCCATGACCAGGCCGCCCATTGTCGAACCCATGGATATGGGCGTAAAATCCATCGATTCGCTGCTTACCATCGGCAAGGGACAAAGGATGGGGATTTTCTCCGGCAGCGGCGTGGGAAAAAGCACGCTGATGGGGATGATCGCCCGCAATGTCAAAGCTGACATTAATGTCATTGGCCTTGTCGGCGAGCGCGGACGCGAGGTTGTGGAGTTTATTAATAAAGATCTGGGGGAAGAAGGAATCGCCCGATCGGTATTGGTCGTCGCGACTTCCGACCAGCCCGCGATGATGCGCTACAAAAGCGCCCTGACCGCCACGGCTGTCGCCGAATATTTTTGTAAACAGGGCAAAGACGTCCTGTTAATGATGGATTCCCTGACCCGTTTCGCCATGGCGCAGCGGGAGATCGGCCTCAGTACCGGCGAAGCGCCTGTGGCCAGAGGCTACACGCCTTCTATCTACTCCGCCATGCCGAAACTGCTGGAGCGCAGCGGCAGGTTCGAGACCGGTTCCATCACCGGCATCTACACCGTACTGGTGGAAGGCGACGATACCAATGAACCGGTATCCGACATTGTCCGGGGAATCATCGACGGCCATATCATCCTCTCCCGCAGGATGGCTTCCCGGAACCATTACCCGGCAATCGATGTATTAAACAGCATAAGCCGCCTGATGAACGAGATCGTGGACGATGCGCATTTAGATACGGCGTCCATGTTCCGGAATATGTTGGCGGTATATAAAGAAAATGAAGACCTGATTTCTATCGGCGCTTATAAGGGCGGAACCAATCCCGCGCTGGATAACGCCATCGCACACATTGACAGGATGAATGCTTTCCTGAAGCAGGCGGTGGGCGAAAAGTTTGACTACGACGAGACGATAGAATTGATGGCGAAAGCAATACTTTGATCATATATAGGACGGACAGACGATATGAAATCTTTCGTGTTTTCCCTTGAACGTATGCGGGACTACCGAAACCAGGTGCTGGATACAGAAAAGAATACGCTGATGGCCTTACACAAGCGTTTGTTTGCTGTCGAAGAAAAAATCCGGCAGTGCAGGGAGTTTCGACANTATAAAAGGGAAGAAATGCAATGGAAACAACAGCAGGGTTCAACCATGCGCGAACTGGAGGAATACAAGTTTTATCTGGAGAATATGCGCATGCAGCTGGACGCGCTGGAAGAAGAGCGAATCCAGGCCGCGCTGGAGGTAGAACGCCAGCGCAAGGTCGTGATCAAGGCTTCNCAGGACGTATCCAGCTTAGATAAATTGGAAGAAAANCAGTTNGAAGATTACCATTATTTGGAAGCCAGGGACAATGAAAAGAACATTCAGGAACATGTGATTACCCAGTTGGTTTATTCCCGGGACGGCCTCCATTAGCGTTGCGAACGCTGCGGAATCGCAGTCTCGCGGTATTCATCATAATAAAATGACATATAAAAACGATATATACCAGAAAGGAGGTGATGAAATTTGGAAGTAATTCAACTCGCGCAGCTGATCATGGATTTACAGCAGGCGGGCCCGGGCGCCGGTATGGCAGGCAGGGAACGCCGGTCTGCCATGAGCGACGACGGCTTTACGCAACTCTTTCTGCAGTTGATGTACCATCCGGAAGAAGCCGGAAACGATTCGGATCTGATGGAATTATTGACGAGGCCGGAAGAGGAAGAACCCGCGGGCAGGAAGTCCCTGCAATGGGAAATGCTGATGGCGATGCTGGATATCGCGCCCAGAGAACTGGATTTCCGGCAGTTTACGCTTCAAGATCCCGGAGCCGGCATAACACCGGCGCCGGAAAGGATACAGGAAACCGCTTTACCGATTGACGATGTAAGGCGCCTGTTCCTCACGGCGGAAGGTTTCCGGGAGCGATTTACGGCCGGGGCATTCGATGAAGAAAATATTTTGTTGCTTGCCACAGACCTGGACGCGCACAGACAAGCCCTGCCGCCGGCCGCTGAAGCGGCGCGGTATACGGTAGAGGCGGAAGCCGGCGAAGCCGCAAGCGCGATAAACATAGCGCGGGAGACGGAAACGGCCGGCGTCGCGGTTAAACCTGAGGGCGCCTCAGGCGTGTCGGGAGAAAAGGGATTCGTTCCCGTCGAAGACGCGGAAAACAAGAGCGTCCTCGTTAAGATCATCGGTTACCGGACGCCCGAAGAAGACCGGACAGACGAAGAAGAACTCCGGCCGGGGCAGGAACAGTTCCGGCAAGCCGTACAAGAGGCTAAACACAGATTGGCGGATAAGGAGAACAAAGCCGACATGTCGCCGAAAGAAGCCTTGCCGGTAAATACGTTGATCGCACAGATGGCGGGCATACCCGCGGCGGAGGCGCAGCCTGTAGAAACGCCGGGGATTCCGGATCAGATTCTGCTGAGATTGTCCGGGAACCTGTCGGCAGGCAAAGGCGAGTTTGTGATGAAGCTCATCCCGGAAGGCTTGGGCGAGATCACGGTGAAGCTGCTGGCGAAGGAAGGCAGGACCACCCTGCGGATCATCACGGCCAGCGCCGAGACGGCGCGCCTGATCAANCAGGATATCCAGGCCTTGCAAGACGCGCTAAAGCCGATCCGGGTAGAAGTACGGGAAGCGGTCCCCCAAGCCGGATCCGGCGGGGAAGCCGATGCGTATTTCACCGGTTTCAACGGATTCAGCCAATTTAACCAGTTTACGCAATATCAGAATCAGGACGAAGCCGCGAAAAACACCGGCGGCGGACGTATCACAGGCGCAGCCGAAGAAGCCGAGGCCATACAGGCGGAGCTTGTGAAGGGAATCCTGCGGAGCGACGCGGAACTCGACAGATACATATAAGCAAATCAGACAAACGAGCAGACAAACAAGCTGACGCAGGATGATTAAGTTAAGCGAATCAGACAAGTCAGGGAGGTGAAAAGAAATGGCAGATACAGGCGCCAGCGGCATAGACCGGCAAATGGGCGCGCCGCGCGTATATGACGCGGTGTTCACGGATAAAAAAGATAACGCAACCGTGAAGCCTTCGGACTTTCTCAATCTGATGATTGCCCAGATGCGGAACCAGGATTTCCTGAACCCGATGGANGACACGCAGTTTGTGACCCAGATGGCGCAGTTTTCAACGATGCAGCAGATGATGGAGCTGGCGGCATACAGCAAAACCAATTACGCGATGTCCCTGGTGGGCAAGACCGTCACCGCTTCGAGATTTAATGTCTCGGGGGGACTGGACACAGCGACCGGGGTGGTCAATAGAATCTCTCTGGTGGATAACGAATATGTCCTTTACATAGACGGACACAGCAACGGTTACACGCTGGCCCAGGTGATGGAAGTACTCGCGTCGGCGCCGGCTGCGCCGGAGCAGGAGAAGCCGCCTGAAGAGAAAACAACGGATACTACGGATACTTTGGATATCAATGTGGAAGCCGCGGAAGCAACGGCGGACGCCGCCGTGGTATTCTGGAAAGCGCCGGAAAGCGACGCGGCGGCGGGACCACTGAAGTATACGATATACTACAGCGAGACAGGCCCTTTTGATACGCTGGAACTGGTGAGAAACGGCATGGTTGCCGGGCAGCCGGAGCAGGCCAGCATCACGGCGGGCGTCGTCCCCGGGCTGAAAGCCGGTACGCAGTACTACATCAACGTGATCGTCAAGGACGCGGAAGGCGTTGAGCGGGTATTTAAGCCCGTATCGGTGACGACCAAGGCCGCGGAGCCGCCGAAGGTGGCAGTATTGCCTGAGACGGAAGAGCCGGAGGAAGACGAGGACCCGGAGATCGGCGAGGTAGAGGAAAGCGGGATTGGCGAGGCTGAAGAGGGCCAGGAGACCGGCGAAACGCCGGAGGTAAGTGAACCGCCGGAAGCAAATGAA
>WRNN01000037.1 GCA_009776595.1 Clostridiales bacterium | reverse complement strand
CCTTTGATATGCAGCGCGACCGGCCGGGCGCCGATGGCGCAGCCCCCCGGCAGGGACACCTTAGCCTTTCCCATACGGGCCAGCAGAGGGCCCATTACCAGAAAGGAAGCCCGCATTTTGCTCACGAGCTCTTCGGGTGCTTCGTAACTGGACAGCCCCGTGGTTTTAATATGAAGTTCTTTGTCCCGCCACGAAAGAACGGCGCCCAGCCCTTCCAGTACTTGACAAATCACATCTACGTCTGCCAATTTAGGCACGTCCATTATTTTGCATGCGCCGGAGCTGAGCAATGCCGCCGCGATAATCGGCAGAACGGCATTTTTCGATCCGCTCGCGGCAATCTTTCCTGACAGCCGGCAACCGCCTTCGACAGATATAAGCGTTTCCGTCATCCTGTTCCCCCTAAAGCAACATCATATTTTGCTTCACAGTGTTCAAATTATATCATAGTTCAACGCGGAAAGCCATGACGTCGTTACCCGCGAGTAAGGATTCTTGTTGAACGCGAATACGACATGNAGCCGGGCAAATGTGCCGGCGTCGCTAAAGCAGGCGCCGAACTGCAAACGTAGAAAAAAATCATTCTTGTGTAAACCCTTGGAAACGATTATAATAGGCACTAGATGTATACACACAGGCATTAGTGAATCAGGCTTTTCTATCCCTGCGCGTTCATACAATGAAGATCAGGGTGAAAAGATTGTATAATGAATCTATTTGATAGAGGTAGGTGAAAGCATGTCGCTGGAAGCAATTAAGATTGTCGCCGCTGCCGAGACAGAGGCTGAAAAGAAGCGCCTGGACGCTCTTACGGAAGCAAAAAGAATCGTCGGCGCAGCAGAGTCTAAAGGCAGAGACGACGTACAAAAAGCTATAGAGTTAGCNGAAGCCCAGATACAGGCGCTTTTCCGGGANGCGGAAGCGAAGGGAAAAGAAGCCGCCGCGAAAGCCGCAGGAGAGATCCTTGATCAATGCCGGGCATTGGAACGGGAAGCGGAAGACAATATGACAAAGGCGGTTTCCATCATTGTAGAAAGGGTCGTGAGCGGCTGATGACTATCGTTGCAATGTCGAAACTGTTGGCCATTGCGCCCAAGAACAATCGCCGCCTGCTCCTGAAAGAATTAACACAACGCGGTTGCGTGGAAATTGACAGTTCCGCCGAGCATTTGACAGAAGAGGAATGGGCGGAAGTGGCGGAACGTTTTGAAGATTTAACGGATGTGGATCGTAGATTGGGGACCTTATCCTCCGCCCGTGAATTACTGGACCGGTATGCCCCGTCAAAGTCCGGCTTCCTCAGCGCCCGCCGTCAGATCAGCGAACAAGAGTTTCTGAACGAAACCATCGTGAAAGAAGCCCAGGCGGAAGCCGAATTGGTTAATGACTGGGGCCGGCAAAGCACAGCCTGCGCCGCCGAAGCGGTCCGGCTCGCCGCGAGGAAAGCCGCCCTGATACCCTGGCAATCCCTGGACATATCGCTGAACGCCCCTTCCGGCAAGTACTACCATATCCTTTTGGGCGTGTCCCCTGTCGCCGGGACTGCGGCGCAGGAGTTGCTGGATGCAGCGGCAGCGGCAGGCCCTGCGGAGCTGCAGCTAATCGGCAGCGACCGGGAGCAGCATTATTACTGCCTGATCCTGCACGCGAAGTTTTATGACGAAGTGATGGACGGGCTTAAATCCAAAGGTTTTTCCGTGGTAAGTTTTAAGGATACGGAAGGTACCGCCGCCGAAAACATCAGCAATCTGGACACGCAGCTCCGGGAAGTAGAAGAGAAGCGGCAGGAAATCATCAATCATATTAAAGAAGCCGGCGATAAGAAAGCTGCCATCGAGCAGGCAATCGACGTGCTGACCATAGAAAGCAAAAGGGATCAGGTTCTGTCCGGCCTGGCCGCTACCAAACAAACACTATACCTCGAGGGCTGGACGCCGAAGTCCTGCGAATCCGCGGTTGCCGAAGTTCTGGAACGCTTCGGTTGCGCTTATCAATTCCTATCGCCGGAAAAAGGCGAGGAAGCGCCGGTCCTGTTGACTAATAACAAATATGTCGAACCCTTTACCATGGTGACGGAACTATACTCCATGCCGACCTATACCAGCGGGCTTGACCCCAACCCGTTCATGGCGCCATTTTACTTTATCTTTTTCGGCTTGATGATGGCGGATATGGGTTACGGCCTTGTTATCGCGTTTGCCGCGCACTATATTATCAAGAAATCACGGCCTGACCCCGGCAGCATCAAAGAACGCCTGATGAAGCTCATGTTATATTGCGGTATCTCCACTTTCCTTTGGGGGCTTCTGTTTGGCGGTTTCTTCGGCGACGCCGTCAGCGCCTTTTCCACCAAGATATTGGGTATCGACTTCGGGCTGCGACCCCTTCTCTTTGACCCGCTGGGAGAACCCATGAACCTGTTCATTATGGCTCTTGCATTTGGCTTCATCCAGACTTTGCTGGGATTAGGGCTTAACGCATACAAAATGATCAAGCACGGGCAGGTTGCGGACGCGGTCTTTGACTCGGGTTTCTGGATGCTCCTTTTGCTTGGCGTACCGCTCTGTGTGGTCAACGTCAATGCGGGATTGTCTGTCATGGGGGCGGGCGCTTTAGGCGTCGTCCTCTTTGCCGGGCGTGAGAACAAAAACCCCCTCAGGAGAATCGTCGGCGGCCTAGGCTCGCTGTATGGCGTAACAGGTTACTTATCGGATATCCTGTCCTATTCCCGTTTGCTGGCCCTGAGTCTGTCCGGCGCCGTCATCGCCCAGGTCATGAATACCATGGGCTCTCTGGGCGGACGATCCATCATCGGGGTCATTGCATTTTTCGTTGTATTTGTCATCGGCCACGTTTTTAATGTTGCCATCAATATTATTGGTACTTTTGTACATACCAGCCGTCTTCAGTTTATCGAATTCTTCGGCAAATTCTTTGATTCGGGCGGAAAGCCTTTTACCCCCCTGTTTAATAAAACAAAATATGTGGAAATCACAAAGGAGGCACACTAAACATGACATGGATTACTAGCTCGTTCACCGGTATAACTTTGGCAATTATTGGCGCCGCATTCGCTACGATTCTGGCCGGCACCGGCTCCGCTATGGGCTGCGGCATCGCCGGTGAAGCAGCGGCAGGCGTGCTGACAGAAGATCCGAATAAGTTCGGTCAGACGCTCCTTCTGCAAGCCCTACCCGGAACGCAGGGCATTTACGGCTTTATTATTTCTTTTCTTATCTTATTGAAAATCGGCCTTATCGGGGGCAACCCGATTAATATAAGCGTGGCGACCGGTATGCAGTTCCTTTTCGCCGCATTACCCATCGCTGTAGTTGGCTTGACCTCCGGTATCCGGCAAGGGCGCGCTTCTGCCGCGTGTATGGGCATCATTGCCAAACGGCCTGAAGAATTAGGTAAAGCGATGATGTACCCGGCAATGGTGGAGACCTACGCCGTTCTTTCGCTGCTGATTTCTTTCCTGATGTGGCTGGGCATTCCGGTATAATAGCAAAACGCGAAAGCGAAATTCCGCAAAGCTTTGCCGTGCATCGAACAGGCTTGGCATGACCGGAACGCGCGCAGGAAGTAAGGCGCAGGAACTAATAAGGCATATATAGGCAAGCCCGCCGGATGTGCGGGCAAGCGTCTGCCTGATCCTACGTTCCGGAACGAAACATCGCGCAACATGAAAAAGGAGTTATTTCCATGAACGGAATAGATAAAATCGCGGATAAGATCGCAGAGGACGCCAGGCAGGAGACAGACGCCATCCTGGCAAACGCCGAGGCGGAATCCACCGCGATCACAGACAAGTTCGCCGCATTAGCCCGCGAGGAAAGCGCCAAAATTCTATCCTCCGGTCAGGAGCGAGCTGAAGAAATACGTCGCAGGGCCGCTTCCGCCGCTACGCAGGAGGGGAAGCAACAGTTGCTGGCGACCAAACAGAACATGATTACCAGGGCATTTGACATGGCCCTTCAACATATCCGATCCTTACCGGAGAAGGACTATACGGCCCTTCTGGTGCGGCTTGCCGCAGACGCAGCCGCTTCGGGCAACGAAGAATTGATACTCTCTCTGAAGGATCGCGAATCTTTAGGCAAAGCGGTGCAGGACGGCGCAAACAAGCTATTGTCCGATAAAGGCGTCGACGCTAAGTTAAGCCTGTCTGCTGAAACCGGATCCTTTAACGGCGGCCTCCTGCTGAAAGCGGGCGACGTGGAAGTAAACTGCACATTTGAAGCAATCCTTCGCCTGGCGAAAGAAGATCTGACATTTGAGATCGCGTCAGCCTTATTCTCCTAACGCCGCCAACCATCAGCGCCAAATGGAAAAGAGGTGCGTAATTTGGCAAAACCCATCAAGGATACTGAGTATTTATATGCCAGCGCCCGTATCAAAAGCATAGAAAAAAATCTGCTTTCCCGCGAGCGGCTGGAACGAATGATAGACGCGAGATCTCTGGAAGACGCCCTGAAGCTTTTAAGCGAGTCCGGCTGGCCGGAAATCACCGATTATACGATGCCTGCGGTAGAGAGCGTCCTGTCTGATCGCCGGAGCGAAGCCTTTGCGTTGATCCGGAGCCTTGCACCGGACGGAAAGCTTGCCGATATCTTTCTGATCAAGTATGATTATCATAATTTAAAAACCCTTCTAAAAAGTGAACTTACGGGAGAAAATCCGGACGATCTGGTGATCGACAACGGCATATTTCCCTGTCGTCAATTGAAAGTGATGCTGCAGGAGAACCACTTTGCCGCTATGGGCGAACGCATGGCGGAGAGCGTCGCCGAAGCCAGGGACGTCCTGGCGCGAACACAGGACCCTCAGCTCCTCGACCTGATTTTAGATAAAGCAATGTACGCGGATATGCTGGATCTGGCAACTGCATTCGGTTCCGCGTTTTTAGAAAACTATATCATATTATCGATCGACAGCGCCAACCTGCGCACGGTTGTCCGTCTACAGCGCATGGGCAAAGGTTCGGAAATACTTCGCCACGCATTGATCCCGGGCGGCAGCGTATCGGTCTCCCGTCTACTGGGGGATATCACTGCCGACGTCATCGAGGGCGCTTTCGGCGCCTCATCACTGGCCGCCGCCGCCGCTGCCGGCGCCGGGGCGCTCCGGGGCGAAAACAGTCTGGCGTCACTGGATCTTGCCTGCGACAACACGCTTTTGAAGTACCTGAAAGCAGCGAAATATGTCGCTTTCGGCGCCGAACCGCTGATCGGGTACATCCTGGCAATTGAAGCGGAGCTGATCTCCGTTCGCACGGTGATCAGCGGCCGGCTGGCCGGCCTTGCCGCCGATATGATTTCGGAAAGATTGAGGGAAACATATGTATAGTATAGCCGTTATCGGCGACCGGGACAGCGCTCTCGGATTTAAGGCTCTGGGTCTGGAGACTGTTTTTGCCGAGAACGGCGAGGAAGCAAAGGCCGCTATCCAGCGGCTGGCAGCGGAAGAATGCGCCGTGATCTTTCTGACAGAACAGCTTGCACAGGAGATTCCCGGAGAGATCGACCGCTACACAAACGCCCTCCGGCCTGCGATTATCCTTATACCCGGCAAAACCGGCTCCTTGGGCATAGGCGTGGAAAATGTAAACAAAGCGGCAGAAAAAGCCATTGGCTTTAACATACTAAAGAACGAATAGGCGGGTGATAAGCGAAATGGAAACAGGCAGAATACTAAAAGTCGCCGGTCCGTTGATCACAGCTACCGGCATGAAAGACGCCAATATGTTTGACGTGGTTCATGTAGGCAGCCAAAAGCTGATCGGCGAGATACTGGAAATGCGGGGCGATCAGGCCTCCATCCAGGTATATGAAGAGACTGCCGGTATCGGCCCAGGTGATGTAGTCGTCACCACCGGCTCTCCTCTTTCGGTGGAGCTGGGCCCCGGCATGATCGAAACCATTTATGACGGTATACAAAGGCCTCTGGAGGCCATACGGGCCATGACCGGCCCCAGTATCGCAAGGGGTATTCAGATTTCCCCTATTGATCATGATAAATTATGGAATTTTAAACCCACTGTCAAGGCAGGCGACAAGGTCGTGGGCGGCGATATCATCGGTGAAATCCAGGAAACGCCGGTTGTGCTCCACCGGATCATGATACCTCCCGGCGTGGCAGGCGTTATAAAAGAAATCAAAGAAGGCGATTTCTCTGTCATGGATACGGTAGCCGTCCTGACGCAGGACGACGGCAAAGAAGTTCCGCTTACGATGATGCAAAAATGGCCTGTCCGTATAGGCCGGCCTTATAAAGAAAAACTGCCGCCCGTCATACCGATGAACACAGGGCAGCGGATTATCGATACCTTATTTCCCATTGCTAAAGGCGGTACGGCAGCGGTCCCGGGTCCTTTCGGCTCCGGNAAAACNGTGGTACAGCATCAGTTAGCCAAATGGTCCGACGTAGATATCGTTGTTTATGTAGGCTGCGGCGAGCGGGGCAACGAAATGACCGACGTGCTCAGAGAGTTCCCGGAGCTTAAGGATCCCCGCTCCGGCGAAAGCCTGATGAAGCGTACCGTCCTCATCGCCAACACCTCGGATATGCCGGTTGCCGCGCGGGAAGCGTCGGTTTATACCGGCATCACCATCGCCGAATACTTCCGGGATATGGGTTACTCCGTCGCGGTCATCGCCGACTCCACATCCCGCTGGGCGGAAGCGCTGCGCGAGATGTCCGGCCGGCTGGAAGAAATGCCCGGTGAAGAAGGCTATCCCGGCTTATCTTGCCTCACGCCTGGCGCAATTCTATGAAAGGGCCGGCTATTTCCGCTGTCTTGGCAGCGATGATCGCCTGGCTTCCCTCTCCGCCATCGG
Source organism: Clostridiales bacterium (assembly GCA_009776595.1). GTDB lineage: Bacteria > Bacillota > Peptococcia > DRI-13 > UBA5745 > WRMS01. The sequence goes on along the minus strand of WRNN01000037.1, from coordinate 2,326 downwards.
CGCGGTTTCCCCTCCCGGCGGCGACATCTCCGAACCGGTATCGCAGGGAACCCTGCGTATCGTCAAAGTATTCTGGGGCTTGGACGCCGACCTGGCCTACGCCCGCCATTTTCCCGCCATCAACTGGCTGAACAGCTACTCGCTGTATGAAGACAGTCTGGCCGGCTGGCTCAATGAGAATATCCACAGGGACTTCATGTCCCAGCGGGCGGAAACCATGAGCCTGCTCCAGGTGGAGAGCGAACTGAATGAAATCGTCCGGCTGGTGGGCATCGACGCCCTGTCCCCTCAGGACAGGCTGATTATCGAGACCGCCAGAATGATCCGCGAAGACTTTCTGCAGCAGAACGCCTTCATCGATTCCGACGCCTATACCTCTTTCGGGAAGCAGTTTAAACTCCTCAACATCATCCTGGAGTATTACAATCAATGCAAAACCGCCCTTGCCGCCGGCGCCGATATGAACGGGCTCTTTGCCCTTGGCGCCCGCGACCGCATCGGTCGCGCCAAGGATGTGGATCAATCGGAATATGAAACAGTTTACGAGGATATCATCAAAGAAATGACTACCCAAATTAGTGCCCTCATGGAAGCGGGAGGTGACGCCCAGTGATCAAAGAGTACCGTACTATCAGTGAAGTAACAGGCCCGCTGATGCTTGTCCAGGACGTAGAAAACGTCACGTATGACGAGTTGGGGGAAATCGAGCTGCAAAACGGCGAAGTCCGGCGCTGCAAGGTCCTGGAGATCAATGGCAGCAACGCGCTGGTCCAGCTTTTTGAAAGCTCTTCCGGCATTAATCTGGCCGGGTCAAAGGTTCGTTTTCTGGGCAAAAGCCTGGAGCTGGCTGTGTCCAGCGATATGCTGGGCAGAGTCTTCGACGGCATGGGTTCGCCCATCGACGGCGGTCCGGAGATTCTGGCAGAGAAAAAGATGGATATCAACGGCCTGCCGACCAACCCTACCGCCCGGGACTACCCCAATGAATTCATCCAAACCGGCATATCCGCCATCGACGGTTTGAATACCCTCGTCCGCGGCCAGAAGCTGCCTGTGTTTTCCGGCTCCGGTTTACCGCATGCCAACCTGGGCGCGCAGATTGCCCGCCAGTCGAGAGTGCTGACGGAGGAATCCACATTCGCCGTCGTCTTTGCGGCTGTCGGCATTACCTTCGAAGAAGCCGATTTCTTTATCTCCGACTTCAAGCGGACAGGGGCTATCGACCGGGCTGTACTCTTCATGAACCTGGCCAACGACCCCGCTATCGAGCGTATCGCCACCCCGCGCATGGCGCTGACGGCGGCGGAATATCTGGCCTACGAGAAACACATGCAGGTGCTGGTCATCATCACCGACATAACCAACTACGCGGAAGCCCTTCGCGAGGTATCCGCCGCCCGCAAAGAAGTACCCGGGCGCCGCGGCTATCCCGGCTATCTCTACACAGACCTTGCTACCATGTATGAACGGGCAGGCAGGCGTCTGGACAGCGAAGGCTCCATCACCATGATCCCCATCCTGTCCATGCCGGAAGACGACAAAACCCATCCCATCCCCGACCTGACCGGCTATATCACCGAAGGGCAGATCATCCTCTCCCGGGAACTGCACCGCAAAGGGCTTACGCCGCCCATCGACGTGCTGCCCTCCCTGTCCCGTCTGAAAGACAAAGGTATAGGCCAGGGGAAAACAAGGGAGGACCACGCCGGTACTATGAATCAGCTTTTTGCCGCTTACGCCAGAGGCAAGGACGCCAAAGAGCTCATGACCATTCTGGGTGAAGCCGCCTTGACGGATGTGGACAAGCGGTATGCCCAGTTTGCCGATGAATTTGAGAAGCGCTATGTTTCGCAAGGCTATGAAACCAACCGTTCCATAGAGGAGACATTGGATCTGGGCTGGGAGCTTCTTACGATCCTTCCCAAGAACGAACTGAAACGTATCAGCCCTGCAATTATCGAGAAATATTGGCCCATTAAAGAGTAAAGAGGAGATTGATAAGTGGCGCGACTGAACGTAAACCCCACCCGTATGGAGCAAACCCGCTTGCGCCGCCGCCTGGTGACTGCGCGGCGGGGACACAAGCTACTAAAAGATAAGCGCGATGAGCTGATGCGCCAGTTCCTGGAGATTGTGCGGCATAATCTGGAATTGCGCAAGAAAGTGGAAAGCGCGCTGGAGAAGGCCTATGCAAGCTTTACCATCGCCAGCGCCGTGATGTCGCCGGAGATGATCGAAGAGGCCTTGATGTATCCCAAGCAGAGCGTATCGCTGGAACTCTCCACAAAGAATATCATGTCGGTCAATGTGCCGATCTATCGCTTCA
>WRNN01000036.1 GCA_009776595.1 Clostridiales bacterium | reverse complement strand
CCCGGCGGGGGTACTTTCGGCGGATACGCCCGCGGCGGGGTCCCCTTTCATCACAGCCGCCAGGTCATGGAGACGTTTGACCATCTCCGAGGGGTCGCCTTCGGCATAAGCGGGGTCGGTCACCTGCTCCACTTCATGTTTCAGGAAGTCGGAGCTTTGAAATACCAGGTCAAAAAGGGAACTGAAGACCTGCGATAGTTTAGCGGGGTCTTCGCGGAGTATAAAGAAAACATCTTCCACCGCGTGGCCCAGCCCGGAGATGGCGCCGAAGCCCATCATGGCGGCGGAACCCTTGATCGTATGCATGATCCGGAAGATGCTGTCGATGTTGTCATTGCTGATGTTTTGGACTCGCTCCGCATCCAGCAGTATCTCGTCCAATTGTTCCAGCATGGTATTGGACTCATAGACGAAAGTTTCCAACAGCGCTTCCATGCCGGGGTCAATAACTGTCATATTTTCACCTCAACTTACTCTATTCAATATTTATCATGTATCTATATGAATCCGCTGCGGGATTCACCATTTATTATTTATTCTTTACACAAGTTACATAAATTATATCTGTTTTTGAGGGAAATGTTAATAGTCAGTGTTGAATTTTTGACAAAAAGCCCGATAAATATGATATAGTATAAAATGAAAACCCGGAAAGAGTGATGGTTTTGGCTGATATTCTTAAAATAACCACTCCATTAATTAATAGAAACCAGGAAGTTACCCCTAAACCAGCCATTGAACCTACGTCGCCGTTTCAGCTCCATGATTTAAGCAAGGTATTAAAGCCCTACAATCAGAGAGACATCCTGCCCCAAAACACATTGCTGAATGAGGCGGACAGCCCGGAGATCCTGCTCGACCTGCTGAAGGACCCGGGGGTGACGGTGACCTATCTGAAGAATATCTTCATGCTGGAGGAGATCTTTAAGCTTCTGCCGCAGAATAATATGACCCTGACCAAGGAAATTGAAAACCTGTATCATGATTTGCTGCTGCCGCATCACGAGATCGCCGGCGAGCTGATCCTGCAGGAACAGGAATCGACTGTGTTTCGCGGGGAGTTTTTTGATTTTCTCCGGCAAATCGTCAATGAGAATCAATCCCGCCCGGATATGCAATACTCGGTCGTCAACCTGATGCGCTCCGTCAACAACCTGATGATTAAAGACGACGTCATGGACGCGGTGGCAAACAGCCTGACCTTTCTGGCAAAAAATCTTCAACCCAACAGGAACCTGGCGCAGAAACTGGAGATACTGGTATTCCGTTTCCGTCAGGAGACAGCGTCGGGACAATTCGACGCCTTAAAAAGCGAAGCGCTGGCCGTCCTGAAGGAAGTGGAAGAAAGCGTACTCTTTGACCCGAAGCTGCAAAAAATGGCGTCCATTACGATGTATAANCTGTCCCGCTACAACGACAACATGGCCTTCTTTCATGAGGCCGCGGGGAGCCTGTGGCAGAAACTGGCGGGAGAGGAGCGTATCCTCTTCGCCCGCTATGTGAACTCGCTGATGCGCTTCTTTGAGGAGCACAGCGCCGGACGCAAAGAAGAGGCTGCGGCGGCGGAGGAGGCGCTTTCCCCGAAAGAGGCCGCGACAATGCTCCAAGCCGAAAGAGCTGCGGAAGCGGCGCCCGGGCCGGGCCCGGAAGCCGAAGCCATGGCGGCGGCGGGGGAAACAGAAGCGCCGGAGGCCGAAGCGGGGGCGACCCAGGCGGCAAGCCCGGAGGCGCAAGCCGGCGCCGCGGCGGAGACGCAGGACAGCGCTGCCCGTACAAACGCCGGAGCGAATCAGGCGGCAAACCCGGCAGCCCATACCCAAACCCAGGCGCCGGTTATGGCCGCCGCGGAAGACGCCGCCGCCCTGGCGGTCAAGAAGTCTTCCTCNAAGGTCATGGACGCCCTGATTGAGCTGATCCGGAAGCAATCCGACGCGGAAGAAGCNGGCAAAGGAGAAGCCGGCCAGGTGGATAAGATCCTCCACAGCCTGCTGTCCTCTCCCTGCAACTTTACGCCCTTGCTGCATTTTGTGGCGCCNGCTTACATGGACGACGTGAAGGCTTTCGCCGAAATCTGGGTCAACCCCTATGACGACGAAAACGGCGCCCAGGGCGTGGAAGCCGGCAGGAGAATCCACATCCTGATGGTCGTCGATGTGGATATGCTGGGACGGTTTGAAGCGGAGCTCAAAGTATGGGACAGGGTCATCGACTTGTCGCTGCACTGCCCTGCAGGGCTGGAAGGCCGGTTCAGCGACGTGCTGGCCGAACTGCCCCTGCGGATAAGGCGCCTGGACACGCCTTACAGGATGGGCCGCCTGGAAGTCACGACCCTGGAGCATCAGCGCTCCCTCATGGAAGTTTTTAAGACGCTGCCCTATAAACGTATGGGCGTGGATATCAGAGTATAACGCGGAACGCGGCGTAGGCGCGGAAGAAAGGCCGGGAAGATGCCGAAGAAAAAGAAAGCGGTAGCGCTGAAGTATAATCTGGAGCAGGATCTGGCGCCTGTAGTGATCGCTTCCGGCTACGGCGAGGTAGCCGAGCGGATCATCAATATCGCTGAGGAGCGCGGAATCCCGGTATACAGGGACGACAGCGCGGCCTCCATGCTTTGTATGCTGGAAGTGGGCGCNTCCATACCCGAGGATTTATATCAGGTGGTGGCGACGATCTATATCCAGATTATGGAAACTGCCAACCGGATCAAGGAAGGGTCGATAAGCGGAGGCGAGCGGATGAGGACGCCGGCGCAGGCTGACGCGGAGCAAAGGGAGCGGTTCTTTGGCCCCATGGACAGGATCCCCGCCCGGCTTCATGATAACGAAAGCGAAGACGCCGATAGCGAAGAGGAAGACGGCGATGAAGAAGACATCGAAAGCGAAGAGGAAGACGGCGAAGAAGAAGAGGCCGAAAACGACGGGTTTACAGATTTTAGTGTAGCGGCAAAAAAATCTGAGGCAGGAGAATCCTTATCATGAAAAAGGTATTTCGACCGGCCGGATCCGGCGGCCCGATCCGGGACTATGCCCGCCCCGCGCGGCGGCTGACCAGGCATCCCGCGACGGAACCCAAGCCGGCGTCCGCGGAGACAGAAGACGAACTGTTGTTCGCCATGGATATCGGGACGCGCAGCGTCATCGGGATCGCCGGGCGAATGCGGGAGGATATCCTGGAGGTAGAAGCGGTCGCCGTCGAGGAGCACCAGAAACGGGCGGTGATAGACGGCCAGATTCAGGATATACGGGAGACGGCCAAGATCGCCTTGAAAGTGAAGCAACAGATGGAGGAAAAGCTCGGCAGGAGCTTGACGCAGGTGTATATCGCCGCTGCCGGCCGGGTGCTGAAGACNGGGGAGGCCGAACAGGAAGCGGACTTACTCCGCGATCAGGAGATCGACGCTTCCTTTGTGGCGAAGCTGGAGTATANCGCNATACAAAAGGTATATGAAGGGCTGAGAGGGGAAGAAGGGCAGGACGGGAACGACAGCTTTTATTGCGTCGGGCATTCGGTGCTGCATTATCAATTGGATAACTACGAGTTTTCTACCTTGATCGGGCATAAGGGAGAGAAAGCTTCCGTCCGGATTATCGCCACCTTTCTTCCCAGGGCGGTGGTGGACAGCCTGAACAATACGATGGCCAGGATAGGCCTGACCGTAGCAGGCCTCACGCTGGAACCCATCGCCGCGATCAATGCCGTGATCCCCGCGGATCTGCGCAGGATGAACCTGGCGCTGGTGGATATCGGCGCGGGGACGGCGGATATCGCCGTTTGCGAGAANGGCAGCGTATCGGCCTATACCATGGCGACGGTGGCGGGGGACGAGATAACGGAGGCGATCATGGAGGAGTGCCTGGCGGATTTCTCCACTGCAGAGGAATTGAAGAGGAAGCTGGGCGACCCGAGGCCCATGGCCTTTACCAACATCCTGGGCTATGCCTCCGAGATCCAGGGCGACGTTCTGTATCAGCGGATCATGCCCGCCGTGGCGAATATGGTCAAAGTGCTGGGGGAGAAGGTTTCCGGGATCAACGGAAGGCCTCCGGCGGCGGTATTTCTGGTAGGCGGCGGCAGCAGGCTGCCCGACTTATGCGCGATGGTAGCAAAGGAGCTGGGCATGGAGGAGAACCGGATAGCCGTGGGAGGTTCCGCCAATATGATGAAGCAGGCCTCCGCACAGGAGGACATCTTCGGGCCGGAGTTTGCCACGCCGCTGGGGATCGCCGTCACCGCCGGCAGACAGGATAAAGACGATACCTTTCATGTCCTGGTCAACGGGGAGAGGATCGCGATGCCGGGGGCCTGGGAGATGAGCGTACAGGACGCCCTGCTGCTTGCGGGCTATAAATACGGTCAGATCATGGGCCGCACGGGCAAAACGCTGATCTACGAAATCGACGGGGAGCGCCGCTTCAAGCGGGGCGGTTTGCCGGGCGTTGCGCTGATTACCCATAACGGCAGCCCCTGCGCGCTGGGCGACCTGATCGTGCCGGGGGATCAAGTGGTGTTTCAGCCCCCGGCGGCGGGAGAGGACGCGGTCCTCAGCCTGGAAGAAGCCGGCGGCCCGCAGGCGCCGCTGACGATACGGGTCAACGGCGTGCCCTATCCGGCAGGACGCTGTACGCTGGTGAACGGCAGGATGGCGGAGCCGGCGAGCCTGATCCGCTCCATGGACGTTCTGCGGCAGATCGCGGTGACTTCGATCGACGAGCTTTGCCGGGACCTGAATATTAATCTGGATTTATACGAAATCTACGTGAATGACCGGAAAGCCGCCGAGGGCGCTATCCTCGAAGATGGCGATCTGGTAGAAACCAGAATACGCCTTGACAATATCGGATATGAACCGGAACCGCAGCGGTTCGGGACGGAGGAAAGCGAGGAAGACGAAGAAGGCGGGGAGGACCTCGCCGGCGCATATGAAGAAGAGGAAGGCGTCGGGGAGGACTTTGCCGGCGCATATGAAGAAGAGGAAAGCGGACAGAATACTTTTGTCCCGCCGGTGATATACGGGAAACCCTTACAGGTATACCTGAACGGAAAAGCCTTGCTCCTTCCGGCGAAGGAGGAAGGGGAAGCGCATTATTTTGTGGATATGTTCTCTTATGTGGATATCGACACGAAAAACCCCCGGGGCGCTTTAGTGCAGACGGTCAACGGCAAGGAAGCCTCCTACGTCCTGGAACTGGCGGAAGGAGACGAAATCTTTATCCATTGGGACGCTGATGGATTGCCGGGATAGACAGCACGGGAAAGACAGACAGCACGGGAAAGACAGACAGCACGGGAAAGACAGACAGCACGGGATAGAAAACCGTACATACAAGGAGGAAATGGTGAATGGACGCCTATATCGCACGCCAGCCCATTATGAATCAAGACGAAAAAGTCGTGGCGTATGAGATCCTGTACCACCAGGACAGCAGTACCCTGTACAATCAGAGGGATTACAGGATGGCCAACGCCATCGCGCAGTTTTTCAACCAGATCGATAATATGAAATTTCTGGAAGGCAAAGATGCTTTCCTTACGTTTACGCCGAACCTGCTGATGCAGAATATCCCCAGGATCTTCATCGAAGACAAACTGATCATCCAGATCGAGGATAATGTTCTGGTCCATCCTGTGGCGCAGATGATCATCCAGCGTTATAAAAAGCAGGGTTATCGCCTTGCTTTGGTGAATTTTGAATTCAACAACCGTTATTTTAATATTCTCAGTTCCATCAATATTCTGAAGATCGACTTTTCCAACCCGGACAGCGAAAATATCAATACCTGCATCAGTATCGCCAAGCGTTTCAACAAGATGGTCGTCGCCTACAACGTGAATTCTCCGGAAGCCAAGCAGAAGGCGATTGAGTTGGGCTGCGATTTCTTCCAGGGGGAAAGTATAGCGAATATGGTCGCCTCCAAAGTCAAGCGCATGGACTATCTGGAAAGCAACTTTTTCAGGCTGATGGTGAGCATTACCAGCGAAGAGCCGGATATGGACGAGATCGCTTCGATTATCGAACTGGATGTTACGTTGACCTATTCCCTGCTGAAGATGGTCAATTCCGCTTACTTCGCCCTTGCCGACCGGGTGAAAGACGTCAAACACGCCTTAACCATCCTGGGCCTGGGCCAGCTCAAGCAATGGGTCTACCTGCTGAGCTTCAACTCCGACAGCGGCGGCATGTCCGACGAGCTGATCAAGGTGTCTTTCCAGCGGGCCAACTTCTGCATGGAGCTGGGCAGCCTGGTGAAGGATTTCCCCCTCAGCCGCTCGGAAAGCTATCTTATGGGCATGTTCTCCACTTTGGGCACCTTGCTGGAAGTGGACCTGGTCGACGCGCTCTGCCAGCTGCCGGTATCCGATGAGATGAAGGAAGGTTTGATTAACAGCGCGGGGATGGCGGGCGACCTGTACAACCTGGTGGTCTGCTACGAAAAAGGCGAGTGGAGCAAATTGAACCGCTATGCCGAGCGGCTGGAGATCCCCGTTTCGCTGATTGCCCAGAAGTACTTCGAGGTCATCGAATATGTCAATGAGATGTGGAACGAACTGATGCGGCCGTTTAGCAACGAGGAAGAAGAAGGCGAAGACCCCTTCGGCGGAACCGGCGGCAGAAGCATCAGCAAAACGGTAGAAAACAAAATGCAACACATAGAATAGATAGTATCTTCGTAGAGAGAATGGGTTTTGTGAACGTATGTTCTTTATCATAACGAAAAAGGCGGGGCGCGTCTTGCTTGCCTCAGCCTTACTGCTTTGTATGACGGCAGGCTGTACCCCTGCCGGCACAGACAGGAAAGACGCCGTACCGGCGTATACGCATTTTACCTCTTATCGGGACATACCCGGCGTGACCGGGGAGGATATTCGGGCTATCGAAGCGCTGCAGGCGAAATACGACACTTTTGTGGTCGGCAGCGACTATAGCACGGAAGCTTTTGTTAACACCAATGGGGAGATACAAGGCTTCCTCAGCTTATTTTGCGACTGGATGAGCCTTCTGTTTGCTATACAATTCCAACCGGCAATCGTCGAATGGGGCGATTTGATGGCGGGTCTCGAAAGCGGCGACATTGATTTCTCCGGTGTGGTGACCGCTACCCCGGAACGTTTGGAAAGCGGCTTTATCATGACCGACGCCATCGCCGAACACATGATTAAGACAATCCGGATCAAAAACAGCGTCCCTTTATTTGAAATCGCGGCGCATCGCCCCCTGCGCTACGTGTTCCTGGAAGGGACCGTCACCATCGATGATGTGACCAGACTGACAAACGAAGAATTTGAGGCCTTCCGAGCCGTAGATTATCCCGAAATCTATAGGATGCTGAAGAGCGGCGAGGTGGACGCTTTCATCGAGGAAGGCGTGAACGAAGCGGCTTTCGATAGTTATGGCGACGTGGTGGCTTCCGAGTATTTGCCCCTGATTTTTAACCCCGTCTCATTGACCACGCGGAACCCGGAACTGGCGCCGATTATTTCCCTTGTCCAAAAAGCCCTGGACGCCGGCGCAATCCGTTATCTCACAGAATTATATAATGCCGGGGAGACCCAATACTACAACAATAAACTTTGCACCCAGCTCAGCGATGAGGAAACCGAGTACATCAGCCGAAACGGGACCATACCCTTCGTCGCGGAAAATGACAATTATCCGATCAGTTTCTACAATGACCGCGAAGGGCAGTGGCAGGGCATTGTTTTTGATGTATCGACGAAATCGAGAAAATCACTTCTTTGTCTTTTCAAATCATCAATGACGAGACCACCGCCTGGCCGGAGCTGGCCAGGATGCTGGAGAGCGGAGAAGCGCATATGATTTCCGAGCTGATCTACACGCCCGACCGGGAAGGGCGCTTCCTGTGGGCGGGCAAAGCCGTCTTTCTGGACTATTACGCGTTGATCTCCAGGGCGGACCATCCTGAGGTAAAGCTGAACGAAATCAAGTTCAACAAAGTGGGATTGATCGAAGAAACCGCCCATGCGGAAGTGTTTCAACGATGGTTCCCCAACCACACCGATACGGTGATGTTCAGCGGCGGCGATCCCTCTTATGTCGCTTTGGAAGAGGGGGAAATCGACCTCCTGATGGGAAGCCTGAGCCAGTTGCTTAACCTGACGAATTACCGCGAGATGGTCGGTTTTAAGTCAAATATCGTGTTCAACCAGCCCCTGGTATCCACCTTCGGCTTTCATATCGGCGAGGAAGTACTCTGCGGCATTGTCGATAAGGCGCTGTACCTGATCGACACCGAGGGGATAGCGGAGCAGTGGAGCCGGCGCACCTACGACTACAGGGTCAAGCTGGTCCAGGCCCAGAGGCCCTGGCTGCTGGGCGCTTCCGCCCTGCTGCTGACCGTGCTCCTCCTCGTACTCCAGATGATGCTCCGGCACCGCCGCGAAGGGAAGCGCCTGGAGTTCCTGGTGAAGGAGCGGACTGTCGAATTGGAGTTTGCCAGCCGGGCCAAATCGAACTTCCTGGCGAATATGAGCCACGAGATACGCACGCCGATGAACGCTATCATCGGGATGACCGCCATTGCGAAATCAACGGACAATGCTGAACGGATCATGCACGCCATCAGCAGGATCGAGGACGCGTCGAATCACCTGCTTGGCGTGATCAACGACATCCTGGATATGTCCAAGATCGAGGCCAATAAGTTTGAGCTCTCCCCGGTAGAGTTTTCTTTCGAGAAGATGCTGAAGCGGGTGGTGAATGTGATCAATTTCCGTGTGGAAGAAAAAAAGCAAAGGCTGAAAGTCTTTGTAGACTGCGATATTCCCCCTTACTGATAGGCGACGACCAGCGCCTTGCGCAGGTCGTCACCAACTTGCTGAGCAACGCGGTGAAGTTTACGGCGGAAGAAGGGTTCATCAGCCTGAATACCTATATGCTGGGGGAAGAAGAGGGCGTCGCAGAGATTAAGATCGCGATCCGGGATACAGGGATCGGCATCAGCGAAGAGCAGCAGCCCTTGCTGTTCAAATCCTTCTCCCAGGCGGAAAGCGATACCACGCGTAAGTTCGGCGGGACAGGCCTGGGGCTGTCCATATCGAAAACCATTGTCGAACTGATGGGGGGCCGGATCTGGGTGGACTCGAAGCCGGGGGAAGGCTCGGTCTTTGCCTTTACCTTTAAGATGTCCCGCGGCAAAGCAGCGGGGCAGAAAGAAACTGCGGGGCAGAGGGAAGCCGGCGGCGGGAGCATAGCGGCGCGTATGCGGAAAGATATGCGGGTCCTTGTGG
>WRNN01000035.1 GCA_009776595.1 Clostridiales bacterium | reverse complement strand
GCTTCCAGTTCCGTATCGGTCATGCTGCCGCAATCCCGGTCTTCGGCGTCAAGATTCGCCGCCTTCATCAACTGCAAACCGATAATCCTGTGGAAAGCGCCTGTAAAGAACTCCTCCAGCAATCTGCCGGACAGGTGTTCCGCCCTTTTTTTCAATTCCCCGATTAATTCCGGCTGCTCCATTTGCGGGAATAAATCCAGCTTAAGGAGATTGCCGCCTTTGTGGCGGGAAAGGTCAAACACCGCAATGCCGGATAAACCAAACTCCCGAAACAGGACTTCCCCCTCCTCTTTTGCCAGAAAATTGTTATCGTGATAAAGCGAAACCATACAGGTGACGTGCAGCCCGTTCAATGCCGGCAAGCCCAAGTCCCTCTGCCTGCCAGAGGGACATTTTAGTCCCGCGAGGCCGGGGGCCAGATCCGTGACGCGGTGGCCCAGGCTTTCCGCCAGTTTAAAACCGCTGCCGTCGCTGCCCAGCTGAGGCGCCGCTTTCCCGCCGCAGGCGAGGATCACGGCGCGGGCTTGCGCGGAATTTCCCGGAGCGGCCAGATGAAAGCCATTATCCCACTCTATACTCATGACGGAAAAATCATTCCACACCGTTACGCCTTTTTCCTCCATCAACAGGCGCAGGATATCCAACATGGAGGAAGCGTTCCCGGATAAAGGATACAAACGTCCGTTCTCCTCCTCCGTGACCAATCCGGACTTTTCGAAACGATCCACGATATCTTCCGGCGTACAGGCGCGATACACCCGGCTTACAAAGTCCGGGCGGTTGTATGCTTTCACGTCAATATGCCTGTTGCTGAAATTACAGCGGCCGTTGCCTGTAGCCAGAAGTTTTCTGCCAACCCGCTGCCCCGCTTCCAAAACGACGACCTTGCCGTCCGGGCCTAAACGCGAAGCCGCGCCGATTGCCGCCATCATGCCGGAAGCGCCCCCTCCGATTACGGCTACATCATATATCGTCGATTCACCTTCCATGGATCGTCGCTCCCTTCCTACCCGATATCCAGTGTAGTAAACCCAAAAATCTGTTCCAACGGTTCACGTATTTGCTCCCCCTTATATAACCTTAATCTGGCGTCCACAGGCGTCATCCCCATGGAAAAAGCCAGTCTGATTGCTTGTACATTCACTTCCGGGACGTCCATATTCACCTCTTCCGCGATCGTTTTCACCGCGAAATGACGCAATAGTTCTTCGGCTAAAGCATACTCATGGGCAAAAACAGGTCCCAGCCGCCAGCCATCCCGGCAGCGGCGCATACAACCCCATCCTTTGATTTCTCCGCCTTTGAGTACGCACAAGCTCTCCAATGCCGGCGTCTCCAGCCATGCCCTGAGAAAGCGTTCCCTGGGAAAGCCGAAAAATCCGGCGTCAAAAGCCAGCAGTTTAAAAAAATCGATATCCTGAGAAGAATAGATATCGTCGCTCAGCCTTCCCTTGGGAAAGATGCTGCCCTGATACCGTATAATATTGCCAATACTCCGAAAGCCATAGGATTCATAGAATTGTTTGCCTTCCGTCAAGCCATTGACGCCAATGATCCTGTTCCCCGCCTGCGCAAGGGCGTACTCCCAGAGTTCTCTGCCGTAACCCTTTCCCCGGAATGGCGGCAGCACAAAATGATTCCCNAGNAAAGCCCTNTCCTCGCCATACTTGACGGCGGATATCCCCCCGATCAGCCCGCCATCCAGCTCCGCGATAAAAAAGCCGTCCGGGTCAGTCTGAAAAAAGGTCGCCCCATCGTATAGCCCCGGATTCCAGCCTTCTTTATATGCAACTTCCATGGGGAAAACCATTTCCTGCAGCGTGAGATTTCGAATCGTCAGCAACGTACTGCCGCCTTTCGGGTGATAACACGGGGCGCCATATGCCTTCAGGATTCCTTTACGGAAACCGTTCGGGGTTTCAGGTTNCCGACCTTCTGCCTTCGGTCTTCTAACAAGTCATACAACGCCTCAGGCCGGATATCTGTCTCCGCCATTAAAACCCATATATGATAGAGTAAATCGCCAATCTCGGCGATCAGCTCGTCCCTGTCGCCGTTTTTGGCGGCGATCAGCATTTCCGCTGTTTCTTCCCCGCATTTCTTCAGTATCTTGTCCAGGCCCTGCTCAAACAGGTAGCAGGTATAGGAATCCTTCACAGGCTTTGCTTTCCGATCCAGGACGACTTCATAAAGATCATCAAATACCGTACTCATCAGGTACTCCTTATTTTAGTATCAGGCTTCGCGCGCTGTGTATCCCCGGCGTTCGCCGCTAAGGGAAAATTCGCTCAAAAAAACAGCTATGGCTGCCGGTATGGCAGGCAGGCCCGTTCTGCTCTACCCGGATCAATAGCGTGTCCTGATCGCAGTCGCCGTCGATCGATAGAACCCTTTGCACATGGCCTGAACTCTCGCCTTTATTCCATAGCTTCATGCGGGAACGGCTGTAAAACCAGGTATAGCCGCTTTCCAGAGTCTTTTGCAGGCTTTCCCTGTTCATGTAAGCCAGCATGAGCACTTCTCCGGTAGAATCCTCGACAATAATCGCAGGTATCAGTTCGCTTTTAAGAAAGTATTCGTCAAGCAAGCCGTCACTCCTCCTAAGACGTAGAATATTTCAACTTTTTAGTTTTTTATTGAAGATATTGGAATTTAGATGCGGCTTAACCACCGGATAAGGAAATCGCTTCCGCCAGATCCAGGTTCCCGCTGTAAATCGCTTTGCCGCAGATAACGCCATAGATATCCAGATCGAGCAGCGCGCGGATATCCGCAAGGCTTTTGATCCCGCCGCTGGCGATGATCGGGCAGGAAATCTGCTTTTTCAGCGCTTTCAAGGGTTCCAGATTCGGCCCGGACAGCGTGCCGTCCCGCGCGATATCGGTAAAAATAATGGCGCCCACGCCCAGATCTTCCATCCGCTTTGCCGCGGTCAGATAGTCTTCTTCCCCTTCCGCCGACCAACCCTCCACCATCACCCTGCCGTCTTTCGCGTCGATGCCGACGGCGATCCGTTCAGCGTAACGGGCGGCAGCCTGTCGCACAAGCTCCGGCTGTCGGATGGCGGCCGTACCAAGGATGACCCGCGCTATACCGTGATCCAGGTAATACTCGATCGTCTCCCAATCACGGACGCCTCCTCCGACTTCCACGCGCAGACCGCTCTCTCCCGCCACTTTGAGGAAAACATCACTGTTCTCCCTACGGCCGGATAATGCACCGTCCAGGTCCACCATATGCACCCAGGTCGCGCCGGCGGCTTTGAAAGCGGCAGCCGTAGCATAGGGATCCGCCGCCACTTCGTGAGAAGTGGAAAAATCCCCCTGGACCAGGCGCACACAGCGCCCCTTCTGTATATCGATCGCCGGCAGAAGAATCATACCAATATCCCTTTTGACGAAAGCACCGCGTCCCGACCGTCATAGGCTACGGCCTGTTTCAAAGCGTGCGCAAAAGCTTTAAATATCGCTTCGCAGGCATGGTGGTCGTTTTCGGCTTCCAAAAGCCGGATATGCAAGGTAATCCCCGCGGAATACACCAGCGCGTAAAAAAACTCCTTTGTCAGGGAAAGATCGAAGCCGCCGACGGAGGGGTTCGCGAAGGCGGCGCTGAATTTCAGATACGGCCTTCCGCCGGCGTCCAGGGCAACCTGTGCCAGCGCGTCGTCCATCGGCAGAAGGACGCCGCCGTAACGGGCGATGCCCGCCCTGTCCCCCAGCGCCTCTTTCAAGGCGCAGCCAAACACGATCCCGCAGTCTTCCACCGTATGGTGCCCGTCGATTTCCAAATCCCCCTTGATATGGAAGGCCATATCCAGAGATCCGTGAACCGCCAGGGCTGTCAGCATATGGTCAAAGAAGCCGATACCGCTGTGGATATCGGAAATCCCTTCACCGTCAAGGTTGAGCTCCAGGCTAATGTTTGTTTCTTTCGTCGTCCTTTTGTATGCGCTTTTTCGCGCCGGCTTATTCGCTCTGTCCGCCATTACCTTACTCGCCTCCGTTTTTGATCGCTGTTAGTTCCGATAAAAACGCCTGGTTTTCCTCCGTGCTCCCTACCGTGACCCGCAGAAAATCCGGAAAGCAGCGAACCAGAATCTTCTTTTTCTTCAGGGCGTCATAGATCTCCTTGTGCTTTGACTTATCGGCAAAGCACAGGACGACAAAGTTTGTTTTGGGTTCCGGAATCAGATGAAAGGCATAAGGCGTAGCTTTCCAATCCGCCTCCAGCTTAGCCAAAGCCCCGGCCAGAAAGCCGCGCCCCGCCAGAATATCCATCAATCCCTCCTTAAGCAGGTCGGGATGTTTGAAGATGGCTTCTCCGGCAGCCTGCGTCGTACTGCTTACATTATACGGAGATTTTAAAGCTTGCAGAACGTTGGTAAGCTTTTTACAGCCCACCGCGAAACCCAGACGGATGGCGGCCCCGCCCAGGGCCTTTGAGGCCGTCCGCAAAAGGATCAGGTTATCATACTCCGCCGCTTCGTTGATCAGGCTCTGGTTCCAGAAATCCATGTAAGCCTCGTCCAGGATGATCAAAACCTCAGGCAGTTCCCGGAGGAGAGTACGGAGTGGCCCTTTCCTGATCCCCTGTGAAGTGGGATTACAGGGATTGGAGAAGATGAGCCCCCGGCAGCCTTCTCTGCGGGCTAAGTCGATCATTTCCGCCGGATCGGCGCGATAGTCCTCCCCCTTCTGATACACCACCGTTTGTAATTCCGCTATATGCGCGTTAAACGCATACATGGAGAAATCCGGCTCGGTGAGCAGCAGCTTATCCCCCCGTTCAAAAAAGCCGTTCAGGATGAGGGTAATCAGTTCATCCGAGCCGTTGCCGGCGGTCACCAGGTCCGGATCAATACCGTAATACCCGGCGAAAGCTTTGCGGCATTTCTGCGCGGTCGTATCCGGATAACGGTTGAACGCGACCTTTCTTGTCATGGAAATAATATCTTTTTTGATTGCCTGCGGAACCGACAAAAAGGATTCGTTCGCATCCATCCGCACGGTAAATCTGCCTTTTGGCACTTCATAAGGTTTTATCCCTTTTATTTTTTCATTCAATTGGTAGGTCATCGTTTCCCCTCCCCCTGATCTCCACAGCTTCCGCATGCGCGTCGAAGCCTTCCTGCTCCGCCAGCCGGCATATATATGGCGCGGCGTGTATTAATTCATCCTTTGGATAATACGTGTAACTATAATACTTCAAAAAACTCTCCACCGACAAGGGGGAGAAAAACCGCGCGGTAAAACCGGTTGGCAGAACATGATTGGGTCCCGCGAAATAATCCCCCAGCGGTTCCGGAGAATAGTGCCCCAGAAAGAGCGAACCGGCGTTATCCAGCCGATCGATATACGCCATCGCCCTGTCCGACATAAGCTCCAAATGCTCCGGCGCAAGCATATTGGCTATGCGGATGCTTTCTCTATGTCTCCGGTGATCAGGATAGCGCCGTAGTTCTCCAGGGCTTGCAGGATCACCTCTTTTCGCGACAAGGTTTCTGTCTGCCGCCCAATTTCTGTGATCACACTTTCCGCCAATTCCGGTATATGCGTCACCAGGATCGAGGAGGCCATGACGTCGTGCTCCGCCTGAGACAACAGGTCGGCTGCCACAAAAGCCGGATTCGCCGTTTCATCAGCCAGCACCAGGATTTCACTGGGGCCGGCGATCATGTCGACATCCACTTCGCCATATAACAGTCTCTTTGCTATTGTCACATACTTGTTACCCGGTCCGACGATTTTATCTACTTTCGGAATGGTTTCCGTCCCGTAGGCCAGCGCCGCTACCGCCTGGGCGCCGCCAACCAGAAACACCCTGTCCACCCCCGCCAGCTTCGCTGCGGCCAGCACGGCGGGATCTGTACAGCCGTCCTTCTGCGGCGGCGTAACCATGATTATTTCTTTGACGCCGGCAATCTTTGCGGGAACCACATTCATCAGCACGGTGGAAGGGTAGGCTGCGCTGCCGCCCGGTACATATAACCCCACCCGATGCAGCCCCCTGCATTTTCTTCCCAGGATTATGCCATTCTCCTTTCGTATTTCATATGTCGCAGGCCGTTGTTTCTCGTGGAAATCCCGTATATTGGCCGCGGCCCTTTGCATTGCGTCCAGCAGTGTTTCATCCAGCGATTCTACCGCCTCTTGCAGAATCTCCCCCGGCACCTCAAGCGTATCCGGAAGCACCGCGTCAAAGGTCAGGGTATACTTGTTGCAGGCCGCGTCCCCGTTCAATCGTACGTCGCGGATGATCGCCTCTACACTCGCCGTGATTCTGTCGTTTGCTTCACGGTTCCGGTCTTTCAGCCGTTCAATGAAGCTGAATTCGTCTGTCCCGTTGGCCCGTATCGTTTGCATCATTTATCCCCCCTTACGTTATCGGATACCGCACGCAGACGGTTGATGAAGGAATCAATCTCCTCTTTACGCATTTTCATGCGGGCTATATTCACCACCAGTCGTGCGGATATATGGGCAATCCATTCTTTTTCTTCCAACCCGTTTGCTTTCAGCGTGCTTCCCGTCTGCACAATATCCACAATCCCGTCGGCAAGCCCCAGCAAAGGCGCAAGCTCAACCGACCCTTCAATTTTCACTATATTGACGTCCATTGCTTTTGCTTCAAAGAAAGCTCTGGCGACATTCGGATATTTCGTCGCCACCGTTTTAACCCCGAAGCCCTGATAGAAATCCTGATCCTTATACGCGGCGAGCATCATCCTGCATTTGCCCAGGCCCAGGTCCATCACCTCATACAAACTGCGCGCCGATTCCATGATGATATCCTTGCCCACAACCCCCATATCGCAGGCGCCATGCTCTACATAGGTGATGATATCGGCTGATTTCGCCAATATCAGCTCGAATCGTCCCCCATCCACAGGAATGATCAGCTTTCTGCCTTTATTCACAGCCGCCGAACAGTCCATCCCCGTTTTGTCCATCAAGGCCAGAATCTCTTCTTCCAACCTGCCTTTTGCTACCGCGATTCGTAATGCTTGCATGTTCTACTCCCCATTATCATGAACTACAGAATCTCAATCGTTTGACTGACCACATGGATATGCCGGATGCCTTTTGCCGCCGCATAGTCTTTACACTGCTCCAGGCTGTCAAATAAGCCGTTTTCCACGAAAAGATCCGGCGTTTGCCGCAGAGTTTTCGCATATTGCAGGCTTAAGACTTCATAGCCTTTTTCTCCCCATACCAGTACTCCCGGCGTATTCACCGCGCTCTGTTTACCTTCGTCTATGCGGCTCTTGGTAAGCAGGTCCACATCGACGCCAAAGCCGATAGCGGGCAGCTTTTCCCCGAACCGTTCCAGCAAATGGTCATATCTCCCCCCCAGCAGTACCGCTTCTCCAAAATGGGGGATATAGGCCTGAAAAATAATGCCGGTATAATAATCGTTCTCATTCACAAAACCTAAATCCAACATCAGCTTCTCTTTAAGCCCTATCTGCTGCAGGACGTCAAATAAAGACTGCAGGTAAGCCAGTATCTCGCGAACCTCTCCGTCCTGCCATATTTCCGCCGCTTTATCAATTACCTCTATACCCCCGAAAAGGCCCGGCAGCGCTTTAATCCCGGCAATCTCTTCCCCTTGCCCGAGGAGATCCAGAAAATCGTTCAGTGCCGGGTAATTCTTCGTCCGAATCCATTGCCGGAGCTTCTCTTTGCCGCTATCGTCGACGGCCAGCCGCGAGATAAGCAGTTCGCACAATCCGCTGTGGCCCAATTCGATACGGTAGTCTGTCAATCCGCATTGCGTCAGGCTTTCCATAGCAAGCTGCAGTATCTCCAAATCCGCGCGCATATTGCCCGCGCCAATCAGTTCGACGCCCATCTGCGATGTTTCCATACGCTGCCCGCTGTACAGATCTTTCTGCCGATAGACGCGCTGGTTATAATACAAACGCAGCGGCTTTCTGCTGCTTTTCAGCCTGGAGCTGACCAGCCTGGCGATAGGCGCNGTGGAATCGGGCCGCAGTACCAGGATCCTGCCTTCGTTATTCACCAGTTTGAACATATGTTCACTNCCGGTGTTNCCCGGCGCGTCCGCAAATACATCCAGATACTCGACGCCGGGCGTGATGACCGGCGTATAGCCGTACTTCGCAAAACCTTCCGTCAGTTTCGCTTCTATCCAGTTCTGCGTTTCACATTCTTCCAGAAGTATATCCCTTGTTCCTTTCGGTGTACTGAAATAGTCTTTCATGGCAGGACCCCTCCATTTTGGTATGCTTTCATGCTTTATCGCTTTATCGCGTTGCTGCTTTACTGCTTTACTGCTTTATCGTGCGAAATTATCGTCAGCATTAGGTTACCACATTATGCATGAGGCTGCAAGCCCCTTTTTCAAAATCCCGCAAGTTTACGCAAAAATCAGCTGAGGTCGCGAAGGCCGCTGAGACCTCTGAATCCGCGAAGGTCGCGAAGGCCGCTAAAAAATGTCGCCCTATCCCTAACTTTAGAGATGCCCGGGCGGATACATTAATGCTATAATGATACAAGCCTGATTACACTTCATTACAAAGGAGCTTTCCTATGACTGCACGCCTGCCCCTGGATATCCACTGCCACAGCGAATACTCCCATGACGCCGACTTTATGGTATCGAAAATGTGCGAAGCGGCAATGGAAAAAGGCGTCGAAGTATTTGCCATTACCGACCATTACGACATCTATCAGGAAATAGAGGATTTCTCAGATATGGATAAAGGCTTGCGCCTGTCTGTACGCGATATGCTTGCCGCGAGAGAGGCGTCGCGGCATAAGCTGGACCTCCTCATCGGCATTGAGCTTGGCCAGCCCCTGGAAAATAAAGCGAAAGCGGAAGAAATCTTATCGAGTTACGACTTTGACTTTGTCCTGGGTTCTATGCACAATCCGCCCGGCATTCCGGATTTTTACTTCTACAGGCCGGACAGTGAAAACTACCCGCTGGAAATCGCCGTGGAAAGTTATTTCGTCAACCTGCTTTCCATGGTGCATTGGGGCCGCTTCGATTGCGCCGCCCATTTGACTCTGCCCTTCCGCTATATCCTGCGCTATCATNCGGGCTACNCCTTCGGCAAATGGGANGATCATCTGGAATCGATCGTNAAGGCCCTGGCGGAAAAAGGCCTGGCTATGGAGATCAACACTTCCGGCCTTCTGGCGGATCCGCCCTTTACCATGCCGGACGCCCGCTGGGTCAGGCGTTTCAAAGAGCTTGGCGGGGAGCGAATAACCTTAGGCTCCGACGCCCACAGTCCCCAGCGGGTAGGCGCTGGCA
>WRNN01000034.1 GCA_009776595.1 Clostridiales bacterium | reverse complement strand
CATCAGTAGCCGGACCAGGGAATATCCGTTGGTATGCAGCCCATTGGAGGCTACGGCGAGTACCGTATCGCCCTGCCTGATCCGTGCGCCGTCAAGGATATCGGCTTTGTCGACGATGCCGGCAATACTGGATGTCAGTATATAGGTCCCTTGATCGACGACGCCCGGCTGGATGGAAGTCTCCCCGCCGACCAAAGCGCAATCGTTTTCCCGGCAGGCGTCGGATATTCCCTTGATGATGCTCAGGATCGTGTCTTTATCCGCGTTCCCGCATACAATGGTGTCCAGCACGGCAAGCGGCGTGGCGCCCATGACAATGATATCGTTCACCAGATGATTGATCATGTCGTGACAAACAGATTCGATATAGCCATACTCCGCAGCCAGCTTTTGCTTTGAGCCGGGCTCCTCGCTCTTCAGCACAAGCACCGGGTGCGCGATGTGATCAAACTTGATATCGTACAACGAAGCGAAAGGCCCCATGCCGTTCAATACGCGGGGATGCTCCGTTTCTATAAACTTGCCCATTTCCGTCTTTAAAATATCCGTATGCTGAATGTCTACGCCTGCCTTGCTGTAGGTAAGACCGGCGTCCGATGAAAGATCCTTTTGCTTATCCTGCATAAGCCCGCCTCCTTCTGCTTTATTACTCGTCCGCAAGTCTGTAGCCTATGCCAATCTCTGTCATGATATAGCGCGGTTTCGCTGGATTTTTTTCTATTTTTCTTCGCAAACCGGCCATGAGCGTTCTGAGCGCTTGCGTGTCAGTTCCATAGCCAACGCCCCATATCTTGCGAATAATACTGCCGGTGGTCAGCACTTTCCCCATGTTTTTGAAAAAGAACGCCAGAAGGTCATATTCCATCGGCGTCAGATGAACGTCATGGCCTTCCAGCCGTACAAGACGCTTGCTCAAATCCATTTGCAGATCGCCTGCCATAAAAACGGCTTGCGGTTCGTGATTCCCCTGCCGGTAATAGTGTCGCAGAGAAACACGGATCCGCGCCATCAATTCCGTAGCCGAAAAAGGCTTGGTCAGATAGTCGTCGGCACCGCCGTCAAGCGCCGCCGCCTTCTCTTTGTCCTGATCCCGTGCGGATATGACAATAACCGGTATATCTGACCATGTGCGCAGTTTCCTGACAACCTCCATGCCATCGAAATCCGGGAGGCCCAGGTCAAGCAACAAAATATCAATATGCTCCGAAACCAGCTTACTTAAAGCGCTTTGTCCGTTATTCGCAGCAAAATAGGTAAATCCTTCATTTTTTAGCGCATAGCATATGAAGTTTTGAATTTGTATGTCGTCTTCGACGACAAGTACGGTTTCATGATGGGTATCCATCCGCCTTATCCTCCATTGGCAAGGTAAAAATAAATTCCGCGCCGGGTCCGTCTGTTCTGTTACGGGCTTCAATAGATCCGCCATGCGCCTTCACGATGGTTTCACAGATAGCCAGTCCCAACCCCACTCCCTGCTTTGTGTCGCCGCTGTCAAGATGAGAAGTGTAAAACGTCTCAAAAATATTCGCCAAATCCTCTTTGTGAATGCCTTCGCCTCTGTCCCGAACGATGAATTTCACCATTTCACTGTCGTCACAATACTGCAGCTCAATGCCAATATCCTTACCCGCTTTGGTATGTTTGACGGCGTTATCTAACAGATTGATGATGACTTGCTCAATCAATTTCGCATCCATCGGCACAAAGAGCAGTTCTTCCGGCGCTTCTACCGAGATTTCATACTCAGGGGCGCGGATTGCCATATGCGCGACAGCACCGCCTATGATTTCTTCCACCGCTTCCCGTCGTTTGACTATCGGAAGCACACCATCCTGCAAGCGGGTGAGATTGAGAATATTGTCTACCATCGAATGCAGCCAATCGACGTTCTTTTGTATACCGAGAATTAGCGCATAGCGCGGGTCCTCCCTCGCGGTCATATCCGCTAACATTTCGATCGTACCCATTATACCGGACAAAGGCGTACGTATATCATGGGATATGGACCGGAGCAAATTGGCGCGATATCGCTCTTTCACGGTTTCTTCGTGCGACTTGATACGCTGCGCCGCCAGACGCAACCTATCCATCGCCAGGGCTGTGCTTTCAATCATCGAACGCAGCAAACGCATTTGCGCCTCATTCATCCTGTCCGCNGTATAGTTGGGTATGCGGATAACGCCAAGGATATTCTCCCGTCCATAGATCGGCCAATCCNTGAACTCGGGCCCTTTCACCCAGCCGTTGCGCAGATTCTCTATCCGGCGTTTCAGTTCATCGGGATCGAGCAAGTCGCGTTGGACTTGCTTTCCGCCCGATAGTTGCTGGATAAAGCCGCTCTCCGGCGTGTTATCCTCGTTGAAACAAAGACAAGCTGCGTTGCCCGCAAAACATTCGCTGATAGCATACACTGCAATACCGGCGATATCATGGATATCCGCAGCTTCGGTAAGATGGTTGGTAAGATTATAAATTGCCTTGCTTCCCGCTTCTTTTTCCCTGGCTTCTTCCTCGCTGCGCCGGACATGGGCGGTCAGTATACCGGTTATCAACGCGGTTATGGTCATCGTAACAAAGGTGACGACATAGTATGGGTCATTTACCGAGAATGCGAAAATTGGTTCCGTAAAAAAGTAATAAAACAAAAATGTCGCCAGGATCGAAGCGATAAAGCCAAATACAAAACTCCTCGCGAGCCATGCGGTCATCAGCACCGCGAGGAGATAGATGACGACGATATTTGTGTCCGGAAAACGAATATAGTGAAAGATATACCCTATGCCTGAGGCGACAAGAAAAATCGCTGCCATCAGCAAAGTAGAACGCACATTATTCTTATAGGCGCCGCTTATTGGATTATCCATGCTTCGGCCTTTCCGGATTACCGGCTTTCCTTTTTGTATTCGTTGCGTTGTATTGCGTTGCTATATCTGTATTTTGCAACACATATTTCTGTTTGGCAAGACATTTTCGATTTCGCCAGGCGCCCTCACAGCTTCCTCACACAAAAAGGTCTTTCCTCACACGAATCTCACATCATTTCTATTACGATACCTGACAGAAAGGTTGTCGGGATTCTCATTCCGACAGAAACCAGGAAACGAGGGCCATAATTATGAAGGTGATCGTAGTCGGCTGCGGTAAAATCGGTTATGCAATTGCCAAAAAGCTGTCGGATGAAAAGGAGATCGACGTGACAATGGTTGACAGCGATCCGGATATCATCGACAGTATCGTTGAATCTATTGATATCATGTCTGTCAACGGTAACGGTTTGCATGAAAAAACACTAATCGAAGCCGGCGTTCCCGGGAGCGACTTACTTGTAGCCGTAACCAATGCGGATGAAGTGAATATTCTGTGCTGCATCATGGCAAAGCATCTTGGGGTGAAGCATACGATAGCGCGAATACGGAATCCGGAATATGCTTTCGAGTTTCAACAACTCTGGAAAGAATTAGGGATCGACGTAGTGATCAATCCCGAAATGCAATCCGCAGGCGAGATATCGCGGCTACTGCGGTATCCGGCTGCCAGCGGGCTGGATACGTTCGTCGGCGGGAGGGTTGAGCTTGTGTCGCTCAGGGTATCGGAAGCGCCGGATTACTTTGTAGGCAAAAGCCTTGCCAGTGTGATTTCCAAGAAGATGGAAATCCTTCTTGCGGTTGTGGAAAGGAACCGCGAAATGCTGATCCCCGGAGGAGATTTCGTTTTTGAAACGCAAGATATAATCCGGATTCTCGGAAGGCCGCCCAGTATCATGCATTTCTTGTCGCATATCAAAAAGCGCCCGGAAAAGCCGAAAGAAATAACCATCATTGGCGGAAGCAGGATCGCGTATTACCTTGCGGAACTCCTGAACCGCCAGACGCTGAAAGCAAATATTAAGATCATAGAAAAGGACAAAGAAAAATGCGAGAGACTCAGTGAATCATTAAGGCTGAGCAACCGCCGCTGTTTAGTCATCCATGGAGACGGTACGAATGAAGAATTTCTGTTGTCAGAAAACATTGATCAGGCTGACGCAGTGATCAGCCTCACAGACAGGGATGAGGAGAATGTCGTTATCTCTTTATACTCAATGCGAATCGGGGTTAAAAAGGTAATAACCAAAGTGAATCACATCAATCAGGACATTATCAAATCCCTGGGTTTGGACAGCATCGCGACGCCCCATGATATATCTTCGGATTTTGTTGTCCGTCATACGAAAAGGCTGATGGGCGCCCGCGGGAACAATATACGGACTATGTATAAGGTTTTAGGCAATAACGAAAACAGCATCACTGCCATTGAGTTTCATGTTAATAAAAAGGCCGGCTTCCTTGATGTGCCGATTATGGATCTCCATTTAAAAAAAGAGATGCTGATCGGATGCATAGTAAGAAAAAACCAAATCCTTATTCCCTCCGGAGAAACGCGGATACAGGTTGATGATGATGTGGTTGTATTTGCCAGGAATGCCATTATTCGCGAGCTAAGCGATATTCTGANAGGCATGGAAGATNTCCTGGTAGAAAGGAATGAATTGGCGGAGTTCAATTTGCGATGAATTACAAACTGATTTTGCGTCTGGTCGGGAATGTGATTCGTATTGAAACAGCGCTCATGCTTTTGCCCTTCATCCTATCCCTGGCGTTTCGCAGCGGGGATNACCGGGCTTTCTTATGGTCTATCGGAATATTGGCTGTATCCGGAACGCTGCTGTCGGTGATTAAACCTGAGGAAAAGAAATTCAGAGCGAAAGAAGCCCTGGTAGCAGTTGCTTTTTCATGGCTGGCTATGTCGCTTTTCGGAGCCTTTCCCTTTTATTTTTCCGGTTATTTTAACGGGTGGATTGACTGTGTTTTCGAATCGGTTTCCGGGTTTACGACGACGGGGGCTTCCCTTCTGACAGATATCGAAGCTTTGCCGGCCGGTATTCTGTTTTGGAGAAGTTTATCCCACTGGATCGGGGGAATGGGCGTTCTGCTATTTATCCTGGCCGTCATGCCCTCCATGAACGCTTCGTCGGTGAATCTGCTAAGAGTGGAAAGCACAGGCCCTTCGCCGGGCAAAATTGTCCCCAAAATACGGGAAACCGCCAGGATTTTGTATATCCTCTACTTTTCACTGACCGGGCTGCTTATTGCGCTTCTGTGCATGACAGGGCTACCTGTTTACGACGCCTCTGTGATCGCCTTTTCTACAGCCGGAACAGGCGGCTTTTCGGTTTTAAACGCAAGTATCGCAGGCTATCATAACATCGCTGCGGAAATACTCATCACTGCATTTATGTTCTTGTTCGGCATCAACTTTTCGTTGTATTTTATGCTTCTTGGGAAAAACAGGATCAAATTCTTCACAGATGAAGAATTGCTGACATTTTTCGGCTTAGTCGCTCTCTCAATTACCGTCGTCACGATCAACACCTTCACTTCCGGCGTCTATGGCAGTATCCCGGAAGCGCTTAGATATTCTTCCTTTCAGGTTTCGTCCATTATCTCGACAACGGGATTTACTACCGCGGATTTTAACGTCTGGCCGGCTTTAAGCCAAACAATATTGATCCTCCTTATGTTCGTCGGGAGTTGCGGCGGCTCTACAGGCGGCGGCGTTAAGGTTATCCGGTTGCTGCTCCTTTTCAAGGCTGCAAAAAATGAAACAGGCAGAGTTTTTCATCCGGAAGAAGTGCGGCCTATAACCATCGGCGAAAAGAGGGTTAGCAGCGATATCATAACAAAAACAGCGATTTATTTCTTTATTTATCTCGCTATATTATCCCTGGCCTTTATCCTCGTCTCCATCGAAGGCAAAGATGTTCTGTCGTCTTTGACTGCGGTAATCGCTTCATTGGGTAATATCGGCCCGGGACTGGGCATTGCCGGGCCGGCCGGGAACTATGCCGCATTTACGCCTCTTTCAAAGATTGTTCTCTGTTTTTGTATGCTCGCAGGACGACTGGAGTTTTTCCCTATACTGACCTTATTCACCGCCTCCGCTTGGAGAAGGGGTTGACCTCAGTTCCTTCAGGAAAGCGATATGCGCGNTACTCATTTTACNCGGCTATCCAGCCACAGAAACGCCTCCAGNGCGGCGCCGCCGATGCAGCGCGCTTTATCCGATATCGTGCGCCAGTCTATATCCGTGCGGGGGTCGATATCGGCTATTTTCATGCCGGGTGACACGCTTAGCCCGTCGCGTATAAGACCGCGGAGCAATCCTGTAAACGGCGCCTTGACAGCTTTCCCCGCTATTTCACACAGCGCCTCCCCTTCTTCCACGATATCGCCGATCCTGCGGATTGGCTTCACCCGGCCGGCAGCCGGCGCGTGCAGGACGCGCTGGGCGCTTTTTCCCCCGATTTCACCCGGTATCCCCGTATCGGGCTGAGCGCCGCCGCTTTCGATCAGACGGCCAAGATCATGCCCGCGCATGGTTTCGATCACCACATCGACGTCCTCGCCGGCACAGAACCCCGGTCCGAGGCCTATCGTGATAGAAGCCATCTGTCTGTGTGTGCCCATATTGTGTTTTGCCAATATCGCGTCAATGACAGCTGCCGGCTGCAAATACGCGATGCAGGCGCCGTCGGGATCCGTTAAGATGGGAATCGAGCCGCTCTCGAGACAGGCGCTTATTTCTGATATAGCGGCAATACGCTTGCCCGTGATGTCTTCGACCGCGGCATAACCCGTATACACCGCTTCGCACAGCGTCACGCTCCTGCGAATCGCNCTTGGCTGCTCTATCTCNAGCACGAGCAACTTAAACCCGCTTCGCCAGAATTTCTGCGCGACGCCGGTGGCGAGATCCCCTCCGCCGCGGATCACGACAAGCTTATCCGCCCGCATAACTTTATACCTCCTCTGCCTTCCTGACGGTACATCTTTCCGTTTCTGCCAGGCGGCCCCTTAGCCCGTCCATAGCACGGCGCCTTCGTCCCGGAGGACGCTGCCGGCTACAACCATGGACAGGCTTTGCAGGAATTCTTTGTCCAACGCTTCCAGCAGACTCGCAGCGGCGGACTCCGCCTCTTTGCTTTCTACCTGGTTGATGAAAAGCAGCTTGCGTCCCCGGCTGTTTTTCATCAGTCCTGCCGGATGGGCGACGGCTTTCGCCACATGCGCCGCCGTCAGGATATCCCCGGGNGANGCGCCGCTGATGGCGCAAAACAAAGGCAGGCGGAAAACCAGCGTATCATCCGCTTTCCGGCCCAAAGGCCATAGGGTGACNACGCCGATNGTACAGGCGCTAATAGCNTGGCACCACCGGCTCNCCCTCATTCCANCCTTTCAGCGGCAGGCATTTNGAGCCGTCCCCTTCNATCAGGACGCGGTCAAAGGAAGCAGCCGCCAAGGACAGGGTTTCCGGCGCCAACGAGCGGAGTTTGAGGATATCGTTTTCAAGGAATTCGTCTCCGGCGACGGTGATGCCCGGTTTGGCTTCCTGTTCCGGAATCGTATCCGGGTTCAGGTAAAAGTCATAACGC
This sequence comes from Clostridiales bacterium, assembly GCA_009776595.1. Taxonomy (GTDB): domain Bacteria; phylum Bacillota; class Peptococcia; order DRI-13; family UBA5745; genus WRMS01. The sequence goes on along the minus strand of WRNN01000034.1, from coordinate 1,942 downwards.
GACGCATCCGTCGGCTTCGCTATCTTTGTCGTCGTCGTCACCAGCACTTTGGACTCCCTGTAATGTTGCGCCATTAGCCAGAGCAGCGAGGTTTTACCGCCGCTCCCCACAATCGTCGCCGTTTCGCCCCGGGATATAGAGAGAATATCCGTAAGCTTGCGCATTTTCCATCTCCAAGCCGCGATTTCTGTTTTCCTTTTGTCTGAGCCCCCCGTTTGCCATCTTGATACGCCCGCAGGATAGCTGTCTTCACATAGCTACCAGTATAATACAAAGCGCCGCAAATTCCAAGGAGGACCGCATTCTCGTTCTACAGTCCGCCGCCCGCCTCCTGCTGCGCCGGCACTGTACTGTCGCTGCTCACTGAGCAACATTCACACGATTCTCCTCAACTGTCGCCCATTCCCGGCTGACGGCAACCTCGAGCCCGGCCATAATGTACTTTTGCATGGCTTCCGTGCATCGCGCAAAGCCAAAAGCGCGGGACACTTCCCGATCCAGGTCTTCTTTTACCATACCGATTTGCTGATGAAGAATAAATCGGATTGCGGCGGCAATTTCTTCCGCCGGGATATGTTCCAGGTTGCGACGGGATGGATCCTCTGCCGAAGGGACCCGGAATACGTCGTATTGCTGTGTATCCATCTCCGCGCGCCAGAAGAAAACAGCGCCTTCCTGCTTTGTACTCTTGATATGCATGGCGGAAAAAAGGCTGTCAAAGCGCCTGCTTATCCGGGCGCCCATACGGGTAATCCCCCACGCTTCCAACACCCGCCTGCACAGCACATCCCGATGCACAGGCGCTTCGACCTGCAAGACGGCTTCAATTTGCTGACGAAGCAAAGCAGTGCTTTCCGAGCCGGAAAAATACTCCGAATTGCCCGCATATTTGACCACCGCAGGAATCTGTGTAACCTGGTATTGTTCGAACACGTCCTCGACGGTAGGTTCGTCTATTCTTTCAAATGCAAGGGTATGCGCGGCAGCCGGTTCTGTGGCTTCCTGTGCTTTCTTCATGCTCCCTTTGCTTGCGGCGTCGATGTCCAGCTTCAGGCGTTCCAGTTCCTTATGGGGATTGTCCCACCAGTCCAGCGCCCAAATTCGGCTGATATTCCAGCCTAAGCCGCGTAAAACAGACTCCTGCGTATAGTTCCGGTCCAAAGCGGTTCCGCCTTCATAATAATTCTCGCTGTCGCATAATATGCCAAGCAGATACGTATCCGGATCATCCGGGTGAATCACGCCGATATCCACCTGGTAGCCTGAACAGCCGATATTTGTATGCACCGCATAGCCGAGGCCTCTTATTTTTTCAGCGATGCGTTCTACAACGCCATGCGAAACGTCTTTTTTACCTTCGGAATCAGGCGGGCAAGCGCGCCTCCGGCAGCGTAGGTGAGAAAAGCTTTCAATCCGGCCAGGCCGTCCGAGCGGCTTCGATTCAGGTCGATCTGCTCGGGTTTGAGTACGGAGAAAACCAGCATCTCATACCTCGCGCGGGAAACGGCGACATTGAGCCTGCGCCATCCGCCTTCGCGATTTAAAGGGCCAAAGTTGAGCGCTACACGCCCTTTTTCATCCGGGCCGTAACCAATAGAAAAAAGAATCACATCCCGTTCATCACCTTGCACATTCTCCAGATTTTTCACAAAAAGCGGTTCTTCCGCGTTGTGGGCGATATCGTCCAAATCCGGATGCCGGGCGAACTCGATTTCCAGCATATCAGATATTAAGTTCTGCTGAACGGAACTGAATGTCACAATGCCAAGGCTCCTGTTTTTAGAATAGGGTCGGACAGCCGCCGGATGACCTCGTGTAGAATCGCCTCCGCTTCCGCTTTATTTTGTTTTGTTTTTCCTCTGTCATAGAAGCCTTCCACCGGAATCAGGCGCAACTGGCTGACCATGTCATTTGGCGATGGGAAGGTATACAACTTATTGTC
>WRNN01000033.1 GCA_009776595.1 Clostridiales bacterium | reverse complement strand
CCCGACGGCAGGGCGCCCAATGAGATCCGCCCGATCGTCGTGGAAGCCGGCGTGCTGCCAAGGGCCCATGGCAGCGGCTTGTTCACGCGCGGACAAACCCAGGTACTGAACGTAACGACACTGGGATCCGCCAATGAAGACCAGCTTCTCGACGGCCTTGGCGTAGAAAGGTCGAAGCGCTACATTCACCACTATAATTTTCCGCCCTTCAGCGTAGGGGAAACGAGGCCCATGCGAGGGCCGAGCCGGCGGGATATCGGCCACGGCGCCTTGGCGGAACGGGCCCTGGAGCCGATGATTCCCTCTACGGAGGAGTTTCCCTATACCCTTCGCCTGGTATCGGAAGTCCTGGAGTCAAACGGCTCCTCTTCTATGGCCTCCGTCTGCGGCAGCACCATTTCCCTGATGGACGCCGGCGTACCCATTAAACGGCCTGTGGCGGGCATCGCCATGGGATTGATCAAGGAAGGCGAGTATTATACCGTTCTCAGCGATATCCAGGGTATAGAGGATCACCATGGAGACATGGATTTCAAAGTCGCCGGTACGGCACTGGGGATTACCGCCCTTCAGATGGATATCAAGGTGGATGGCCTGTCCAGGGATATTCTGGAAGCCGCCCTTGCGCAGGCAAAGGAAGGCCGATTGTTTATCCTTGATAAGATACTGGCGGTTATCGACAAGCCGCGTGCGGATATATCTCCCTATGCGCCACGGATTATCACCATGAATATCGACCCCGACAGGATCAGGGACGTGATCGGGCCCGGCGGAAAAGTGATTAAAAAAATCGTCGAAGAAACGGGCGTGAAAATCGATATCGAAGACAGCGGGCTGGTTATGATCGCCACCGCGGACGCCGCCGCCGCCGAACGCGCGATGCAGATTGTACGGGATCTCACCAGAGAAGTGGAAGTGGGGGAAATCTACACGGGTAAGGTCACCAGGATCATGAATTTTGGCGCCTTTGTCGAGGTGCTGCCCGGAAAAGAAGGTCTGGTCCATATCTCCCATCTGGCGGAGGAACGGGTAAATAAAGTCGAGGATATCGTCAATATCGGCGATCTTATCACCGTGAAGGTTACAGAAATTGACCGTCAGGGCAGGGTGAATCTTTCCCGCAGAGAGGTTCTCCGGATGGAAAGGCGAAAGCCGGAAGGGCGAAACTGATCTATGGCGCAAACGGCGGATATACAACTTCACACGATGACAAACGGCGTAAGGATCATTTCCGAAAAGATCCCCGGCGTGAAGTCCTGTTCCCTCGGCATCTGGGTTGGCACAGGCTCCCGTATGGAAATGGAAAATGAACAAGGGATTACGCACTTCATCGAGCATTTGCTATTTAAAGGGACAGAGCGGCGCTCGGCAAGGGCGATCGCCGAGTCCCTGGATTCCGTAGGCGGGCAGCTTAACGCGTTCACCGCGAAAGAAATGACCTGTTATTACGCCAGGGTGATGGAGCAGCATTTATCCCTGGCCGTGGATATCCTTACGGATATGCTGTTTCATTCTACCTTTGAAAAAGACTTTCTTGATAAGGAAAGAAGCGTGATTAAAGAAGAGATCAGCATGTACGAAGACTCGCCGGACGAACTGATTCACGATGTATTCCTGACTGCGGCATGGCCGGATAATCCTTTGGGAACGCCGATTCTGGGCACCTACGAATCCCTGGATACGATTGATCGGGATATGGTGCTGCGTTATATCGCGCGTCAATATGTGCCGGAGCGCATCGTGATCGCCTGCGCAGGCTCTCTGGAGCATGCGCGCGTGCTGGACTTGCTCATACCCGCTTTTGAACATATGCGGCCCGCTAGGCAGCCCGAACTGATTCCTGCGCCGGCAGCCTTATCCGGAAAGAATACCCATCTGCAGAAAGATATCGGCCAGCTTCAGCTCTGTCTGGGTACCAAGGGCATATCAGCGGCGGACGATAGAAATTATCCCCTCTATGTCTTAAATAATGTGCTGGGAGGCGGGCTTTCTTCCCGTATGGTACAAACCATCCGGGAAGAGAGGGGGCTCGCTTATTCGACATACTCTTTCAACAGCGTATTTTCTGACGCGGGTATATTCGCCATGTGCGCGGGCACCTCGCCGGATTCCGCGGAGCTGGTCCTCAGCCTGATCCGGGGGGAAATGGACGCCATACGAAAAGAAGGGATCACCAAGGATGAGCTGGAACGCGCCAAGGAACAGGTCAGGGGCAGCCTCTTTATGGGACTGGAAAGCGTTTCCAACAGGATGAACCGGCTTGGCAGAAACCTGCTGCTGCTGGATAAGGTGATCTCTCCGGAAACAACAATGGAAAAAGTGGATGAAGTCACGCTGGCGGATATTCCCGTCCTGGCGGAGTACCTCTTTGAGGAGCCGCATGTCCTGGCAACCATAGGACCGCAGGAAGAATTGAAATTCTTGTGATTTAGACTTGCAATATTTACCGGTTAGGGTATAATCTAACATAGCAGGACAGATCGTTCCAATAGTATCCCTATGATCACTCCGGCATTTGTAAGAATGCTGTATATTATATATTTTTTCAAGGTTTGTCACAACATGCGGACAAGAGTTTGTTTGTGCGCTTATAAGCGTGTTTTGTCACGGTGTTTTAAGCCCTTCCTTTTCAGGAAGGCGTTTTCAGGATGGATACATTAAGGAGGTTATGGAATGCCAAAAGCGCAAATCCCCCTGGAAGTCATCCCTTTAGGAGGGATGGGGGAGATAGGGAAGAACATGACGGTATATCGTTATGAAAACGAGATGCTGGTTGTGGACGCCGGGTTGATGTTTCCCGGCGAAGAAATGTTGGGTATCGACATAGTGATACCTGATTTTTCCTTTTTACTTGAGAATCAGGAAGAGCTGGTTGGTATTTGCATTACGCATGCCCATGAGGATCACATTGGCGCCATGCCCTATGTCTTACGGGAGATGGATACCCAGGTTTATGGCAGCGTCTTGACGATGGCGTTATTGGAACAAAAAATAAAGGAGTACGGCCTTTCCAACACCAATTTGCATATGGTCAAGCCCCACAGTTCCATTCGCCTCGGCAAGCATTTTCAAGTAGAGTTTTTCCGCGTGACCCACAGCATACCGGATTGCCTGGGATTGGCCATTACCACGCCGATCGGGACGATCGTGCACACAGGCGACTTCAAGATGGATCAAACGCCGGTTGGCGGCGATCTTATGGATTTCGGCCGCTTGGCTGAACTGGGGAAAAAAGGCGTGCTCCTGATGGCTTCCGACAGCACGAATGTGGAAAGGGAGGGCTTTACCCGGTCGGAGAAGGAAGTCGGCGTCGTCTTAAAAGACCTGTTTGGCAAAAGCGACGGAAGGATCATCCTGGCGACCTTTGCGTCAAATATTCACCGGATTCAGCAAGTGGTTGACGCCGCGGTGATGTATAATAGAAAAGTAAGCATCGTTGGCAGGAGTATGATCAACGCGGTGAATATATCGCAGGAGCTGCAGTATTTAAAAATACCGCCGGATACCCTTATCGAGATGGAAGAAATCGACCATTTCCCCAAAAACCGCGTCGCGGTGATTTGTACCGGCAGCCAGGGGGAGCCGATGTCGGCCTTAAGCAGAATGGCCAGCGACGACCACCGGCAAATGGAAATCATGCCGGGGGACACGGTTGTGATTTCCGCTTCGCCCATTCCCGGAAACGAAAAACTGGTTGGCAAAACCGTAGATTTGCTTTATCGCCTGGGCGCCGACGTGATCCATGAGACCGCAAGCGGCGTACACACCTCGGGCCATGCCAGCCAGGAAGAACTCAAAATGATGCTTAATCTGGTGAAACCGAAGTTTTTCGTCCCCCTTCACGGCGAATACCGGCATTTGGTCAAGCACGCCAAACTGGCGAACAAGCTGGGTATGTCCAGCAAGAACATTTTCGTNGGNGAAAACGGCCAGGTGATAGAGTTCACCAAGGAGAAAGGCGCCCTNACCCGAAGGGTCAACGCCGGGCAGATTCTGATCGACGGTCTGGGCGTGGGCGACGTCGGCAATGTGGTCCTGCGGGACAGAAAACAATTGTCCGAAGACGGCATTTTTATCGTGGTCATGGGCTTTGACCGCCTGTCGCACAGTATGAAAGTCGGACCGGACATTGTTTCCAGAGGTTTTGTGTATGTCAAGGAAGCCGACGACCTGATGGAGGAAGCCAAGGAGAAGGTCTTATCCGTTTTAAGTAAGTGCGAAGAAAAGAGGATCCATGACTGGATGGGGATTAAAACGCAGGTCAGAGACGGATTAAGCCGGTTTTTATACGAAAAAACCCGGCGCCGTCCCATGATTATCCCCATTATCATGGAAGTGAGTTAACAGAGGATTGCGATGGCCCCTTCGCGTAAAAAAGCTGCTGCGAAAAAGGAATCGAATATACGTTCCGAACTCCGTCGGGATTTACTGGCCATCGCCATGTTTGCCGCCGGTGTATTTATCGCCTTTTGTCTTTGGCGCAGGCCTGCCGAAGGCGCCGGAAACGGGATAGGCGCCATCGGTTATGGCGTCTATCAAAGCTGTCAGTTTTTGTTTGGGCAGGGCAAATGGTTTCTTGTCGCCGCCCTTCTTCTATTAGGCGGGGGCGCCTGGCTGAAAGCGATTTCTCCGGGAAAGATGCTCGTCGGCGCCTATACGGCGCTCATCTTCAGCGCCTGCGCTATGCTGCACCTTCGGTTACCGAGTGAGCAGCAATTCTTTCGTTACGGTATGCAGGGCATGGGAGGGGGACTAACCGGCGGCGGGCTTGTCCAGGCCAGTAATCTGCTGATCGGCAATACGGGAAGCTGGATACTGTATCTGTCGCTTGTGGCGGCGTCCATCCTTTTAATCACAGGAAAAACCATCCGCGAACTGCTCGACGGCGCAAGCGGAGGCGCAAGAAAGATAAAGCAGTCGGCACAGGACGGGCTGTCTATGCTGCACAGCAGCAGACAGGCAAAGCGTCAGGCCGGCGAAACCGGCGTCCTGCAGAGTTTGAATCTGCCGATCGAAACAGAGCTTCGTCAGGACAAGCAAAACACGACGACGGGAAGAAGCATCCCTTTCCGTGATTACGCAAGCCGTCAGGCGGAAAAAAACTCTGCAGGGACTCCTTCCGCGGGGATGGACGCCTCTGCGGGCGAAAAGCAACTAAAAACGGCTGCGAAAAGCAGGCGGGAGAAGGAAGACGACAGCGAATTTCTGCCGGAAAACAGTCAGCTTGACGCCGATCGCGCGAAAGCATCCAAAAAGCCCCGTCAAATCTATCGCCTGCCCAGCATCACTTTACTGCGGACGACGCCGCCGTCAAACAGCCAGCGGCAGAACAAGGTCCTTGCGGATCATGTGCGTATCCTGGAAAAGACCCTGGCTGATTTTAACCTCCAGGCCACCGTCACACAGGTGAATAAGGGACCGAGCATTACCCGCTTCGAGCTGCAGCCCGCGCCCGGCGTGAAAGTCAGCAGAATCGTCGGCTTGTCGGACGATATCGCCCTGGCCTTAGCGGCCGCGCATATTCGCATCGAAGCGCCCATTCCCGGGAAAGCCGCTATCGGCATCGAAGTACCCAACGCGGAACGCGCGCTGGTCAGCCTGCGGGAAATCCTGGAGGATCCGGCTTTCAAACAGTCCCCGTCAAAGCTGAGCTTTGCTTTGGGCAGGGATATCGCGGGCGCCTCCATCATCGCGGATCTGGCAAGAATGCCGCACTTGCTGATCGCCGGGGCTACCGGCTCAGGCAAAAGCGTTTGCATCAACGCGATTATCGTCAGCATCCTCATCAATACGACGCCGGATGAAGTTAAAATGATGATGATCGATCCCAAAATGGTGGAACTGACGCCCTACAATGGTATCCCGCATTTGATCCATCCGGTGGTCACCGATCCCAAAAAAGCCGCAAAAGCGCTGCGCTGGGCTGTTCATGAAATGGAAAGCAGGTATGACGCTTTTCATAAGGCAGGGGTGAGGGATATCGATCGCTACAATGCCTGGCTCGGTTTGCAGGAAACGGAAGGCGAAGTTCCGCAGCGCATACCGCAGATTGTCATTGTCATCGACGAGCTGGCGGATCTGATGCTCGTAGCGCCCGCAGATGTGGAAGACTCCATCAATCGCCTTTCGGCTATGGCAAGGGCTGCCGGTATGCATCTGGTCGTCGCCACCCAAAGGCCCAGCGTCGACGTGATCACCGGCGTCATCAAAGCGAACATCCCCTCACGGATCGCTTTTTCCGTCTCTTCGCAGACAGACTCCCGCGTAATCCTGGATATGGCCGGTGCGGAAAAGCTGCTTGGCAGAGGCGATATGCTCTTTACTACGCAGGAAAACCCAAAACCGATACGGGTGCAAGGCGTATATGTGTCGGATGAAGAGATTGAGAAGCTGACGGATTTCATCAAAACCGCAAATATCCAGCCGGATTACCGCGACGATTTGCTGACGGAGGTGGAAACAGACGTCAAAGAAGAAAACGAAGAATTGGATGCTTTGATTCCGGATGCGGCCCGTATTTTTATCGAGAGCGGCCAGGCTTCCGTTTCCCTTCTGCAAAGGCGCCTGCGCATCGGCTATACAAGGGCCGGGCGGATCATCGATCAGATGGAAGAACTGGGGATCGTCGGCGGATACGAAGGCAGCAAAGCCCGCGCCATCCGCTTGAGTTTGGCGCAATATGAAGAGCGATTCGGTAAAAAAGCCTGAGCAAAGCATAGGCAATACCCGACAAATTTGATATAATTTAATCAATTATTAATAGCTTCGACATCGCAAATGACCGGGGGAACATTTCATGGAGGGTATCGGCGAGATCCTGCGGGAAGCTCGGGAACGAATAGGTTTTAGCTTTGATCAGATAGAAGAAGCGACAAAGATCAACAAGCGCTATCTGCAAGCTTTAGAGATTGAGGATTGGTCGCGTATGCCCGGTAAGGTTTACGCGAAAGGGTTTTTGCGCACGTATGCGCGCCACCTGCATCTTGATGAAAACGCGCTTTGTGATTTGTTCGAACTTGCCTTTGCTGCGAAAGAGGCGGAAAGGACCGGCGCGCCTACCGCGGCGGAAAGAAGGCAAAGATCGAGAAAACTGATGGAAACCAGAAAGCATCAGGAAGTGGATCTCCACAATAAGCCGAAGACAAAAATGATTGTCGTCCTCTGCTTTGTGTCCTTATCGCTGCTGGTTTTTACCGTCTGGGCGTACCAGCGCTATTATCTGAATGACATAGAAGCGGAAAAACCGCAGCAGCCGCCTATCGTGCAACCCCAGCCTGATCCGGAAACCACCCCGCCTGTTATCGTCGAACCTGTGCCGGAACCGGTGCAGCTGACCGCTTTTGCCGTGAAGCTGGAGGCGACGGAAAGCTGTTGGCTGCGCTTAAGGGATCAGGAAATTCTTGTCTACGAAGGCACTATGCGTATGGGGGACGTCCAGGAGTTTTCCGACATGGGGAAAATCAGTCTTCGTATAGGGAATGCCGGCGGATTGATTATCACCTTGAACGGGCTTGAGCTTCCGGTGTTGGGATCTTCCGGTCAAATTGTCGACAAAGACTATTCGATCATCGACGGGATCATGGTCGATGATGAGACCGGCGAAGCCCTTTCTTAGTCGCCGGAGCGGAGGCTTATCAGAAATGAACTATCCCCTTCTTTACCTGGAAACATTGGGCTGCCCGAAGAATCAAGCAGACAGCCGCCAGATCTGCGCCATGTTTTATCAGCGGGGCTACCCCTTATCCCCCGATCCGCAGGAAGCGGAGGTGATCCTCCTGAATACCTGCGGTTTTATTGATGAGGCGAAAGAAGAATCGATTGATACGATTCTGCAGTTATCCGGCTGGAAGGAAAAAGGCCGCTGCCGCGTTTTGATTGTTTTTGGCTGTATGGTACAAAAGTATCGCGATGAAATGGAAAAATCCCTGCCGGAGGCGGACGCCTATTTCGGCGTGAACGAAGAGCCGGCGCTTTTCGCCTATATTGACCGGTATATGGCGCAGGCCGGTCCTTTACCGGCGGCCCGGGCGCCGGCGCCTGATTTCCTGCAGGCGGGGCACTTTGCGGATTCTTATTACCGGGCTTGGCCGGCGTACTATGAGGAAGAGCCTGCCGGATATATCAAAATTGCCGAAGGCTGCAGCCACCATTGTACCTTTTGTGTCATTCCGCAGATAAAGGGGTCCTATCGAAGCAGAACGCCGGCGTCGATCATCGAAGAGGCTGCCGGCCGGGCGGCAAAGGGCTTGAAAGAGATTATCCTGGTGGCGCAGGATACGGGCGCTTATGGCAGAGATTTGTCTCCCGCTTCTTCCCTGGCTGAGTTGGTGACGATGCTGACCGCCATCGATGCTATAGAAAGAATCCGGATCCTGTATTGCTATCCGGAAGGCATAGACGAAGCGCTGATACAAGCCATGCGGCATCCGAAAGTCTGTCCCTATCTGGATATGCCCATACAGCATATAGACGACGGCGTCTTACGACGCATGGGCAGGCCCATGGACAGCCGACAAATCAAGCGGGTCATTGACAGACTGAGGGAGGAGGTCCCGGATATCGCCATTCGCACAACCTGCCTGCTCGGTTTTCCCGGTGAATCGGCAGAAGCCTTTCAATCGCTGATGGATTTCCTTGAAGAGTACCGTTTGGAGAGAGTCGGGTTTTTCGCCTTTTCTCCCCAGCCGGATACCATCGCCGCACAAATGCCGAACCAGGTCCCGGACGACGAAAAGGAAAGGCGTCTGGCGATTGCGCAAGAAAAGCGCGACCTGCTTCTGCGCGGCCGGCTGGATGAACTCGTGGGGCGTATCCTTTGCGTCCTGATCGATGAGAAGTCGGCTGAAGACGATAAGCTTTATTATTATGAAGGGCGCAGCGCCTGGGACGCGCCGGAGATTGACGCGACGGTCAGTTTCAGCAGCCGCCGCAGGCTCAGCCCCGGACAAATCGTTTCCGTTAGAATTACGCATAGCATGGATTATATACTTTCGGGGGAGATAGCTGATGAATCTTGCCAATAAACTGACTTTCCTAAGAATACTGATGATTCCGGTGTTCATGATCTTTGCGCTGACGGACATCCCCTACGGCAACCTTATCGCGGCTTCCGTCTTTCTCGCGGCTTCCGCCACCGACGCCCTCGACGGCTATATCGCCAGAAAGCGCAAGGAAATCACCAACATGGGAAAGCTTCTGGATCCGCTTGCCGATAAACTATTGGTCGCCGCCGCGCTGATATCCCTTGTGGAAACAGGCCAGATCCCTTCCTGGATCGCCGTTACCATCATCGGGCGGGAGTTTTTAGTAACCGGCCTGCGCGGCCTGGCTGCCGCGGACGGCATGATTATCGCTGCCAGCAACCTTTCGAAAGTCAAAACCATTACGCAGATTACCGCCCTGATCATTTTGCTGCTGGAAGACTATTTTGTCGGATTTCTTGGTTTTTCGCCCGGCGAATGGGTGCTTTATATTGCCCTGGCCTTT
>WRNN01000032.1 GCA_009776595.1 Clostridiales bacterium | reverse complement strand
TTAGCAAACGCCATGAAGTATGGGCATGGATAGCAAACCGTGGAGTTATTCTCGTAGTTCCGCGCTCTGCTCCAGTCTCGATAATAGACTCGACATCATCACCAAAGTCAACGCAAATTAATAAGGCTGCTCTTTTGAAACGTCTTATTCGTTCTCCATTCAGTATTGATAATTTATTCTCAATGGTCGCTTTAATGCTATTTATTGACATATTTTGCTCCTCGTTGTGCAATTTCTCTGGCTAAGTCAAGGATTTTTTGATAGTCTCCGGTATTCAAATACGGGGCTTCTCGGTGTAATACTTCTTTACCTTCCATTACGCCATTGCGCATAGTTTGCGTTCATGCCGCCCAAAGACAATTCAAGGTTTTTGAGCCGGTTGCTTTGGCTTACGTTATTGAAAACGAGAATGATCATGCCAATAAGCATCAGCGCTGCAGTTATTTTCTTCGCTTTGTCAGACATGGATTCGTCACCCCAAATAAAGAAATTCGATGGGCAATTCCCGATTTGATTATAACATGAATAGCCGGTTCTGGCGTCAAAACAGTCTTTTGATACCCGAACCAATTGCATAATGGGAGGGGACGCTTGGAATTCTTTCTTGCTGAATAGTATCTTGTACTGGCTATAATAAAATGATATATTATTACGAGATTCCCGGACTTCCTTCGCAGCGGCTTGATAAGGATGAGAAAACGAAATGCAGAGGTTTTAAGATCGTGAAGAGGAATTCGATAGGGCCGTCATCTATAGTGGCTTTGCTGATTATGGTGATTGCAATGCTTACCGCGATGTCCTCTTCGTTGTGTGCGGCAGGAAATATAGAAGCAGGCATAGCAGAAGAGACGACTGTCGCGGACCTCGGAACAGCGTTCCAGGCAGCTATTGACGAACACAACACAGCGACAAATCTGGCTGTGTGGCCTTCGCTTACGCAGACATTCGATCTTTATTGGGCAGAACAAGACGGTATCCCCGGCGTCTATTATAAACGTGGTGAGAACGAGGGCTTTATCGCTATTCCGGATATTTCCCTCGTTGAAAAGGAAAGCCCGTCTTTTACGATCGTCGACGTCAATTGCGGCAGCGCGATCAATATGGCGGATATTCTGCTTGTTTACCAGCATTTCCGATGCAGGGCATAGTTGACGGGCGAGGGATTGTTGGCGGAATATCCTGAGGATTTCCCATGTAACATTCACCCAAGGACATACGCGCCCTTGGATATTGCGGTTTTCACCTTACTCAACGGCTCTATCACAGACCCAACTCGTTCTACACCCGTGACCTCATTCATGGGCTAAGAACGCCTAAGGTCTGCATGGACTCATCTAGCGTTCAGCATAGATCCGAATCATGTGCTGAACGAAGATTCGTTCAATGCTGTGACAAAGTGTCGGGCAGTAGCCTACAGCCAATCGGGCTCCAGCATTTGGCTCACCCTCTTGGGCAAGCCTTGCATGGACGCATCTATCACGCGCTAAAGTGGAAGGGATGAGCGAACCGTGCGCAGACGAAGTCTGCGGAGCGTAACGGGGGTTCTCCTCGCGTAGCGACGGGGCATGGGGCAGCGTGCGCAGACGAAGTCTACGGAGCGTAGCGGGGGTTCCCCTCGCGTAGCGACGGGGTATGGGGCGGAGCCCCATCAAGAATGAAGAAATGAGGCGATCGTATGAAAACAGCAATATTGGGCGCCGGCGCAATGGGGTCCCTGGTGGGGGCGCATATCAAAAAGGGCGGCGGAGAAGTTTGGTTTGTCGATGTTTTTGCGGAACATATGAAAGCCATCGCGGAAAAGGGCCTTTATATGGAGCTGGAAAGCGAGCCCGCGCCGCAGACTGTCTTTGTGGACGGCGCCGTGACCGGCGGCGATCAGGCAGGCGTTTGCGATCTGGTGATTGTGCTGGTCAAGTGCGTGGATATCGATACGGCGGTTGAGACAAACAGGGCCTTATTCGGGAAAGACACGGTCGTCGTCACCCTTCAGAACGGCGTGGGCAGCGCGGACGTCCTGGCAAAGTACTTTGACGGGGATCATCTGGGGCTGGGCGTATTGAAGGCCTCCGCTAATATCATTGGCCCCGGAAGAATTCTGGGAAACCCGCGCTTTACCAACAGCCCGAAAGGCGTTTACTTTTCGCCTGTCAACTGGGATACGCCCTATCGCGGCGTGTACGATGAGTTGGAGAGGCTCCTGTGCGCCGGCGGGATGCCGGCCGAATGCAACAAGGACGCCGAGCTCTTTATATGGGACAAGCTTTGTACCAATGTGATGCATAACGGGATTGCCGCATTAACACTGTTTCCCAATGAGGACGTCAGCAATCATGAAGACGGCTGGCTGCTCATGGGCGAGCTTGCCAGAGAAACCTGTGAAGTAGCGCAGGCCAGGGGTATGGATATGCGCCTTGACCACTATTGGCGTCCGCGGGAGGCCAATCCCGATTATGACCGGAGCAAGGTGAAGACGCTGCATTTCGTGTCGGCTGTATTTGACTCTTTCCAACAGAGAAAGACAGAAATTGATTTCCTCAACGGCGCCATTGTAAGGGAAGGGAAGAAATACGGCGTCCCCACGCCTTACAATGAGACGATATGGCGGCTGGTCCGCGTCATGCAGGATAATTACGGCCATCAATACCGGCCCCGTGAATAGGCGGGACAGTGCAGCAAACAGGCGAGAATCCGCTTTTCATTTTCAAGTTTTGCGCTATAATGTAAGATATTATCATGGGCTGCCGCTCGTGATGCAGACGGCTTATGCTTCGAAGGAGGGCGTTTGTGAAATATCCAAAGAAAACCTTTCCCGGCGGCGTGCATATCAAAGACTATAAAGGCTTCACCAGCAGTCTGGAGACAGTGGAGGCGGAGGCGCCGGCGAAAGCGTATATACCCATGTCTATGCATATCGGCGCGCCTTCCCGGCCCCTGGTCGCCATTGGGGAAGAAGTCAAAATGGGGCAGAAAGTAGCGGAATCCCAGGGCTTTGTCAGCGTTCCCGCCCACTCCAGCGTCAGCGGCAAAGTCGTAGCGCTGCAGCGTATGCCCATACCTTCAGGCCGTATGGTGGACACCGTCGTCATTGATAATAACTATCAAGATGAATGGATCACCGCTATTCATTCTGTGCCGCGGGAAAGTATTGAAGCCATGGACGCCGCGGCGCTGCAGGCTAAAGTGCTGGAGGCGGGTATTGTAGGGATGGGCGGCGCGGCATTCCCTTCGCATGTGAAACTGGCGCCTCCGGAGGATGGGAAAAAGCCCGACGTCCTGATTCTGAACGGCATCGAATGCGAGCCTTTTATCACAGCGGACCACAGGATCATGCTGGAGAAGCCGGAAAGGATTATCGCGGGACTCAAATATTTCCTGCGTATCATGGGCTGCGATAAAGGCGTTATCGCCATTGAAGCAAACAAAATGGACGCTTTCGAGCTGATGGTCAAGCTGACGGAAAAAGAAGCGACGATAGAAACCGTCGTCTGCCGGGAGAAATACCCCCAGGGCTCGGAGAAGCAACTGATTTATACCATCACCGGCAGAGAAGTGCCGCCGGGGGGCTTGCCCGCGGATGTGGGCGTACTGGTTCATAATGTCGCTACGGCTGTCGCCGTGGCGGATGCGGTGGAGTATGAACGGCCCCTGATCGACCGTATCCTCACCCTGAACGGCGACGCGATTACCAGGCCGATGAATTACCGGGTCAGGATCGGTACGCTTTACGGCGACCTGATCGCCCAGAATGGNGGCATTGCCGGCGAAACGGCAAAGATCATTTCNGGGGGNCCNATGATGGGCTTTGCCGTTTATGCGGCGGACATCCCCGTTACCAAGAGTACCTCGGGCATCCTGGTGTTCAGCGAAGATTCCCAGGTACTGAAGCGGGAGGCGGAGATGCCATGCGTCCGCTGCGCCCGCTGCGTCGACGCCTGTCCGATGGGCTTGGAGCCAACCACATTGATGAAAGCCGCGAAAAAAAGCGACTGGGCAAAAGCAAAGGACTATGAGGTCACCAGTTGCATGGAGTGCGGCAGTTGCAGCTATCAGTGTCCCAGCATGATCCCTCTTGTGCAGTACATCCGCCTGGCAAAACAATACGTGACCAGCAGGGACGGCAATGGCGCTGTCAATCCTTTCCTGCTGTAAGGAAAGAGAAGGTTATCGATACATGGAACAAATAGAAAAACCGCTCATCCTTTCTTCCTCTCCCCATTTCCATAGTCGTTATACGACGGAAAAAACCATGCGGGAGGTGGCTTTCGCACTCCTGCCGGCGGCTGCGGCGGGGATTTGGCTTTTCGGCCTGCGGGCAGTTTATGTCATTTTACTGTCCGTCACAGGCGCTTTGGTTTCCGAATTTCTATGCAACCGGATCATGAGAAGGAAGATCAGCATTACGGACGGGAGCGCCTTGATCACAGGATTGCTCCTGGCGCTCTGTTTGCCCCCGACGATTCCCCTCTGGATTGCTTTCCTGGGCGGGGTATTTGCCATCGTCATCGGAAAGCAGGTCTTCGGAGGTATCGGCCAGAATGTATTTAACCCTGCGCTGATCGGACGCGCGCTTCTCCTGGCGTCTTTTCCTGTATTTATGACGAACTGGACGCCGGCGAGAGGGATGGCGGCGGACGCCATTACTTCGGCGACGCCGATGGCGCTGATGAAAACCGGATTGCTCGCCCAGTTGCCGCCGCTGGGGCAGATGCTTCTGGGCCAAATCGGCGGCTGCATCGGGGAAACCAGCGTCGTCGCGATTGTCCTGGGAGGCGTCATTCTCATTGTCAGAAAGCATATCGACTGGCATATACCTTCCCTCTATCTGGGCACGGTGCTTGTCCTTGCCGCCGTTTATGGCGCCGTCAGGGGCTATGGCATGCTCTATCCGGTCTATCAGCTGTGTGCCGGGGGATTGATNCTGGGGGCTTTCTTCATGGCGACGGACTGGGTCACCAGCCCTGTGACAAAGAAAGGCCGCATGGTATACGGGCTTGGCCTCGGCTTGCTCACCAGCCTTATCCGCTTCTTTGGCGGGCTCTCGGAGGGCGTCTGTTACTCCATCTTATTGATGAATANTCTGACGCCTTTGATCGACCGCTATACCAGAGGCAGGATCTATGGCGTGCATAGCAAAGGAGGGGAAAAGGCATGAACAATCAAGTTGTGAAACTGACCTTGTTTCTTCTCCTGATTACGGGTATCTCCGGTTTGGCTATCGGCTATGTGAACGGGATTACCGCCCCGGTTATCGCAGCCCAGGACGCGGAAAAGCTGCTTCAGGGCTACAGCGAGGTATATCCGGACGCCGATACCTATGACGGGGAGGCGGTTGAGAGCCTGGACAACCTGATCGACAGCGTCGTTTTGGCGAAAAAAGACGGCAATACGGCAGGCGTTATCTATACCGTTCCGACGCAAGGTTACGGAGGCGAAATCCGGATGCTGATTGGTATGGATATAGCCGGCAAAAAGATAACCGGCATCAAAATCCTGTCACAGACGGAGACCCCGGGCTTGGGCGGCAACTGTACGCAGCCCTGGTTTGCGCTGCGCTATGCCGGAAAGACAGCGGCGCGCGCGTTGCGCGTCGTGAAAACAGAACCTATCGCGGACGACGAAGTGCAGGCGATCACAGCGGCGACGATCACCTCTACCGCCGTCGCCGCAGGCGTAAACGCCGCTATTGCGGACTTTGGCTTTCGCTTTAGCGGAGAATAGGAGGAGACGGAGATTCGATGCAAATACTGGAAGGTTTAAAAAAAGGCGTTATCACAGAAAACCCCTTATTTGTACAAGTGTTAGGCACATGCCCTTCTCTGGCATTGACNACATCGGTGGAAAATTCCCTGGGCATGGGGGTGGCTTTTACCGCGGTCCTGATCTGCTCCAATCTGGCCATCTCCCTGCTGAGAAAATTGGTTCCCCGAAACATCCGCATACCCAGCTATATCGTGGTGATCGCTTCCTTCGTGACCTTATGCGAGATGATCATGAACGCCTTTGCCCCTGCTTTGTATCAGGCGCTGGGCATCTTTATCCCGCTGATTGTGGTGAACTGCGTCATCCTGGGCAGGGCAGAGGCTTACGCGGGGCTGAATCCGCCTTTACCCTCGGTTATGGACGGTTTAGTGATGGGAATCGGTTATACCTGCGCCATCGTCCTGATGGCGACGATCCGGGAAATCCTGGGGGCCGGCGCCTTCATGGGCATACCGCTGTTTGGCCCTTCCTACCAGCCTGTACTGGTGATGATCCTCCCGCCCGGTGCTTTTATCACCTTGGGCTTTCTCTTTGCCGGCTTCGCCTGCATCAAAAACCGCAGGGCGAAAGCGGCAAAGAAGGGGGTGAAGTGATATGCTGGCCCGNACATTCAGTCTCATTTTTGGCTCTGTCTTTATATCCAATATCGTCCTGGCGCAGTTTCTGGGTATATGCCCCTTTCTCGGCGTGTCCAAGGATATGAAGAACGCCGTAGGCATGGGCGTCGCCGTCATGTTTGTGATGACGCTTTCCTCGTCGATCTGCTGGCTTGTCTATGCCTTTCTTCTGGCGCCCTTACATTTGGAATATTTAAACACCATAACCTTCATCCTCACCATAGCGGCGCTTGTCCAATTGGTGGAGATGTTCCTGAAAAAAAACGTGCCCGGCTTGTATAACGCGATGGGGATTTACCTGCCTCTGATTACCACGAACTGCACGATCCTCGGTATCGCGCTGCTGAATATCCAGCATGGCTACAATTTATACTATTCTGTNATTAACGCCCTCGCGAATTCCACCGGCTTCCTGCTGGCTATGGTACTGATGGCCGGTATCAGGGAGAGGCTGGAGGAAGCGGATCTGCCGGAGTCCATGAAAGGGCTGCCCATCGTATTTGTCGTGGCAAGCTCCATGGCCTTGGCCTTTGTCGGCTTCACGGGGATGATATAGGAGGAAGAAGGCGGAATTCATGATGATCTATGCTTTTATCGTATTAGCGGTTATGGGGGCTGCTTTNGGCGCCATGCTTGCCTTCGCCTCCAATAAACTACAGGTGGAAACGGATCCCAGGGTGGACGCCATTATCGAAGCGCTGCCGGGCGTAAACTGCGGCGCCTGCGGCTATCCGGGCTGCTCCGGTTACGCCGACGCCGTTGTGCATGCCGACGCGCCGGTCAACGCTTGTGTACCCGGCAAAGAAAAAGCCGCGGAAGCGGTTGCCGCGATCATGGGCAGGGAAGCTTCNGCCGGGATGATCCGAAAAGTCGCNCAGCTCCACTGCAACGGCACCTTTGATAACGCCATTACGAAATACGAATATAAAGGTGTGATTGACTGTCACCTGGCGGTGACCCAATTCGGCGGCCCGAGTTATTGCTATTTCGGTTGTATCGGCCTTGGCTCCTGCGTACGGATTTGCCCCTTTGGCGCGATCACGATGGGCGACAACCGTCTGCCCGTGGTCGATACGGCGCTTTGCCTCGGCTGCGGCCTCTGCGCCAATCAATGTCCCCAGAAGGTGCTGGATATCGTACCGATTACACAACGCGTATTTATACGCTGCAACAACAGAGATACGGGAAGGACCGCAAGGGACGAATGCCATTCTTCCTGCATCAGCTGCGGTTTATGCGTCAAAACCTGTCCCCATGACGCGGTACGGCTGATCGACAACACCGTTGGCAGCATATCCATGATTGACTATACGAAGTGTACGAGCTGTGGCGCCTGTGTGGAGAAATGCCCGAGAAAATGTATTCATCTGGATCCGCCTATNGANCCGGATGTGTTNTNCTGCGAGAAGCAGCAGCCCGTAGAGGGCGGCTGTGCCAATTGCCCGTTACAGGAGAGTTGTGAGACTAAAGTACTTGCGTAAAGGGGACGTGGGCATCCTCCTCGGTATCCTGCTGGTAGTGATGCTGTATTTTGTCTGGCGGGCGTTTCCCCGGTCCGGACAAGAAGCGGTTCTGCTGGAAATCAAAGGGCCGTGGCAGGAGACAATCTCTTTGCCTGTTGATCAGATTCCCGCGGACCGGGAAAGCGAGTGGTTTATCGACGGTCCCGCAGGGGGACTTGACCTGGTATTCCTGCCGGGAAGAGGCTTCTCCGTGCGGGACGCGGCTTGCCCGGACCGCGTTTGCGTCAATACCGGTTTTATCAACAGGGCAGGGCAGAGCATCGTATGTGTGCCAAATGAAACGATCATCCGCCTGACCGGGACCGACAGGGAAGGAGGAGCAGCTTTGGATGGCGTCCTCAGATAAACAAAGCCTGCCTGTGCGCAGACTCTTAGCCTTATCCATGCTGGTCGCTATGGAACTTGCCCTTGCCGCCGCGGAATCTCTGATTCCGCCCTTTCTTCCTCTGCCGGGCATAAAGCTTGGGCTGCCCAATATCGTCACATTAGCGGCGTTTAGCCTGGCGCCCAAAAGGCAAGTCCTGCTGGTTGTCCTTGCGCGGCATACACTCGCGGGCCTCGTCCTCGGCAACTTCTTCAGCCCTGCTTTTTGGATCGGCTTCGGCGCAAGCGTGTTAAGCTTTTTCGTGATGGCCGCGCTATACGGTATCCGGCACTTTTCTGTCGTAGGCGTCAGCCTGGCCGGCGCAGCGTCGCATAACGCCGGGCAGTTAATGATCGTGTGGCTTATCTTAAATAACCCGGGGATATATTATTATATACCTATGCTTCTGTTATGGTCTGTACCGATGGGCCTGTTTACGGGCTTTTCCGCCATGTGGGTTATTTCGGCATTGAGTAAAGCCGGAATCAATGATAAACTATAAGAAAAGAGGAAAGGGGTGGTCGTCTATGTCAATTGTAGAAAACGAACAGCTCTTTGTAGACCTGACAGTGTTTGACGGACTGTCAGAGCAACGAATCGATGATTTGAAAGTCGCCGGCTATCTGGACAGCGAATGCGAAAATACGGAAAAAGCGGAATCCTATATCAAAGCGTTTGTCGACGATCGTTCGGATGAAGTCATACAGGCATTGGAAAAACAAGGAAGCTATCTAAAAGACAAGGGCCGGGTAATGTATCAAGCCGGCTTGAAAAATCTAATGGCGATGGACGTTGTGATGGAACGGCTCTCCCATCAAATGATCATCAAACGAAAACGAAACGGGGACTATATCAAAAGAAACGGGATCAATACGCCTTAAGAGGGAAGTGCCAATGCGAACGATAATCGCCCCGTCCTTGCTGGCCGCCGACGCAGGCTGCTGGGGAGATGAAATTAGCCTTGTAGCCGGGGAAGGCATACGAAACTTGCATCTGGATATCATGGACGGTCACTTTGTACCCAATCTGACTTTCGGCCCGTCTCAGGTAGGGATGCTGCGCAAGTACAGCGATATGGAATTTGACGCCCATCTGATGGTATCGGCGCCGGAAACCCTGATACCGGCCTTTGCCAAAGCCGGCGTGGACAGCCTGACCGTGCATCAGGAGGCGTGCATCCATCTGCATCGTATTCTTGAGTTGATCCGGGAGCAGGGAATGAAGCCCGGCGCGGCGCTGAATCCCTCGACGCCGGCGGAGTTGCTTGCGCCGATGCTTCCCTTTCTGGACAGGGTGCTGGTGATGACGGTGAACCCGGGCTTTGGGGGTCAAAAAGCGATTCTCGAAATGTTAAAAAAAGTGGAATGGTT
>WRNN01000031.1 GCA_009776595.1 Clostridiales bacterium | reverse complement strand
GGTAAATATCCGCTGCCCCAGTGCGATCCACTCCGGATCCGAATAGCGGAAGCCGGTGACGGCCTCGAATTGCATCTTCACGAAGGGGCCTAAAATCATGCTGCCGAACATACATAGCCCAGCTGCGTTCATTTGCTCCACACCTACGACGCCTGTCATATCCGCGAACCCGGTTCCCCGGTAGTCGATGGAATGGCCTGCCGTATGTTGTATTCCCATACCTATGCCGCCTTTGACGTGCCTTCCGGGCGTTGGGTCGTACTGATAGGTGCGCGCCAAACCGTAGGCTAAACGGGAGTCATGCATNGGTTCTTCGATGCCTTGCGCGGTAACCAGGAATTCCTGTCCCTTCCCGAAATGGTCCGCGGCGGCGCGGGAACCCATCATCAGGATCTTGCCTACGCCTTCTGCTTTGCACATCTTCTCCATGATCGCCGCGATGGCGTCGCCGTCGCCCCATTTCAGTTTGATCCCGTCCAGCTCCGCTTCGGAAAGCACGCCTTCTTCGAAACATTCCATAGCCCAGGCTATGGTGTTTCCCGCGGAAATCGTGTCAAATCCGTACTCGTTGCATAAATTGTTGCAGCGGAAAACAGATTCCACATCGCTGTTGAGCATCATGGAACCAAAGGCGCCCATCGTCTCGTATTCGGGCCTGGGAGAATTCTTCAGGTCCCAGCGTTCCGAAGGCATGTCGTGGAACGCGCCGCAGCCCATGGGGCAGTTTGCGCAGGCGTATTTTTTCACCTTGGTGCTGTCGATTCCCTGGCTGCTTACAGGCGCCGCTTTATCGGCGGGATAATCCACCACGCCGGCGCCGGACCAGTTCTTTACGCCGCCGTCGCCGCTCTGGGTGGAAGGCACAAAGCCCGAACCGGTGCCGCCGGTACCAAACATATTAAAAAAGCCGGCTGCGGGTCCCCTGAGAATGTTGAGATAGAAAGTGTTGTTTTCCTTCACTTTCTCCTTATCGAACACAGGCAGCTCCCTCCTGCCCTTGACCACGATCGCCTTGAGCTTTTTCGAACCCATCACTGCGCCCGGACCGCCGCGCCCCGCAGCCCTATGCCCGTCGTTCATAACAGCGGCCATGAGGGACAGGTTTTCCCCCGCCGGTCCGATGAGAATGGAACGGATGAGGCCTTCGTGCAGTCCGGCCAGGGCTTTCTCTGTCTCCTCCACCGTTTTGCCCCATAGGACGCCTGCGTCCCTGATTTCTACTTTGCCTTCGTCAATAAAGATATAGGAAGGTTTGGAGGCAATACCTTTCACAAATATCGCGTCAAATCCCGCGCCTTTTAACGCCGGCGCAAAGAAGCCGCCGGAATTGGCGTCATTCCATCCGCCGGTGACCGGTGATTTACACACCACCATATAACGTCCGCCGAAGATAACGCCGGCGCCGTTGAAAGGTCCCGAGAGAATGCCCATCATGCTCGCTTCACTGAAAGGATCTGTGTTGGCCGGCATTTCGTCGTACAAGATTTTTGCGCCCAGGCCGTAACCGCCTATAAAGTTGCGGGCGTCTTCTTCTTTCAGATCACGGATTTCCGTAGAGCCGTCACTGAGGTTCACAAATAGCAGTTTCCCAACATAACCGTACATACGTCATACTCCTTTCGCTGCAGAACGCAGCCTGCTGTCTTGCGTTATAACCAGTTATCAGGAACCGGACCGGCATATAAACCGGCGCCTAAGGCTTCCCTTTCTCTCATGCCCTATGATGCCTCTGATAACCGCAGACTCCTTTGCAAACATGGCAGGCCACAAAGTTCCCTTTATCGCCCATTGGCCGCGGTAGCCGGTCAGGCCGCCTGCGGCTCGGAGTTGTACGCAATTATGCTATCCGGTACTTTTAAGTATATAGGATAATGAACCATGCCCCCTTTCCGGAATAACTGATGGCGTTATCTCACCAATCCACGCTGTCAATACAATAATACAATCAATTTCTTGTCATGTATAGTGTAGGTTTCCGGTGATCGAACGCGGCTTGCCCGGTTCGCCTTCCTTCTTGAAATATGCGGCTCACACGATGTATACTGTAAAGGAAGTAGCTCCGAGCCGCAGGCGGTCAGACCGGTCGCGGCGGCCATCGGGTTGGAAAGGGGACTTTTTAGCCTGCCGTTCTTGCAAAGGAGCCTGCGAAATACTTTTTGCAGGTTTTCTTTGCATTTTTGTATCCTCAATTACCAAAGGGGGGAATCGCATTGAACCGCACGAATGCCGTATCCATGCTGACCGCAAAGCCCGTCAAGTATTTTAGCGCTGATTTCACCATGTATAATCAATGCATCCCCTACCAGGTCGCAGACAGTTCCCCTGTATTCTGGGAAGATGATTGCCTGATCGCTTATCTGAGAAAGGGCAGCGGGACGGTCTGTGTGAATACTGTTCCCTATCCGGTTGAAGCCGGCAGTTTGTTCATCCTCCACGCCAATCATGTGTTCCAATTCCTTGCCGGAGAGGACCAGCTTCTGGAACTCGAATTATTGCTCTTTCCCTATCCGGAAATGATGTATTTACTTGATCAGGCGAGCTTCAATAGTATGGCGGCGGATGCGGATCTTTTCTCTTTTGCCGGCGTCGCCCTGGATTCCAGAGAAAGCCAGAAAGCGGGACGTCTGCTGGATACCTATCGGGAGGAAGCGGACAGGCGCGACCGCTATAGCTATATGATCCGGTATTCGATTCTGGCGCAGCTCAGCCAGATATGCTTTCTTGGGAGCCTGCGGCAAAAGCGTATCAAGGCTGCCGAAGAGGAACCGCTTTGCGCCCGGTTATTAACCTTCATCTACAGGAACTGCGTCCAGGACCTGACGCCTAAGGATGTAGCCGCCGGGTTCGGCGCCGGCGTGCCGCAGCTCAACAGGGAACTCCGGCAGGTATGCGGGCACAGCTTCTGGCATGTGCTTAACCGGGCGAGGATCAACTGCGCCTATGGCGGAATGCTGCAGAGCAACGTTTCCTTGCGGACGCTTTCGTATCTGGCCGGGTTTTCCAGTGAAACCGCCTATTACCGGGCTTTTAAAACGTTCAAAGGCTGCAGCCCCGACGAATTTAAAGAAAAGATGAAAGCGCCCGGCGGCCCGGTACTCAAGCACGCTGACAGCAAATTCTCAGAAATTATGGCTTATCTCTTTGAGAACTTCACAAAACCGATAGACAGTAAAACCGGCGCAAAAGCTCTTTTTCTAAGCGAAGACAGTATCAACCGCACCCTTTGCGCCCGTTATGGGCTAAAGACCAGCTTCAGCCGCATCATGACGACGCTCCGGCTTCGATACGCCCGCGGCCTTCTTGGTGTCAGTCTCTTGCCGGTATGCGATATTGCCGTCAATTCGGGTTTTAAAAATGTGCATACCTTTATCCGGTTGTTTAAAAAGGAATACGGGTTAACGCCCGGTCAATATCGGGCGCAGCTCATGTCAGGGGCGGACAGCCAATGAAACGCACAAAGCAAGCCACGGAAACACTGCAGACCGGCTTCAGCCGGAATCATGCGCAAAAGAAGCTCCTGCCCTCGGATCTCCGTATTTACCGGCAATCGGTGAAAACCGATCTGCCTTACATCCAATACGAAGGCGTGAAGATGCTCTTTGCCGAAGAAGGGAGAGGGCGTTTGTTTATCAACGGCCGGGAACACCCCTTTGAAAGGGGCGACAGCTGCGTTCTCTTTCTCTATCACTTTCACCGTTTATCCGGTGCGATGGAAGCGCCTTTAAAAGTGGTATCCATCGAACTCTCCCACAGCGCCTATCTTTACATCGCTAATGCGCCTTGCTGCCAATTGACGAACATCGGAACGATCCATCAAATGCCCTTTGCCCGCTTTGAAGAGCTGCCCTTCAACAGATGCATGGAAATCATTGAGGAACTGAAGCTGATGGCCGGCGACATTTCTTTTGCCTATAAAATGGCTCTGTTGATCGAATTATTCGGACGTCTATACCGGCAGGCTACAGGCGGGGCNTGACGGCGTATCCCGGACCTCTGTCGCGTTTGTCCATGGATTAGCGNTAACAGCGGACGCCCTGCCGGACGCCCGCTGTTATGTTTCCCGGTATTATTTGTTAACCAGGTCGATAACCACCCTGCCTTTAATCTTTCCCGCCTTCATATCCGCGAAAACCTCGCCAACTTCGCCAAGGCCGACGATTCTGGAAACCTCGGTTTTCACCTTGCCTTCCGCCGCAATCGCGATCAGTTCCCGCATTTCCTCCACATTGCCGACTAAGGAAGCCATGTAGGTCAGGTCCTTAAAGACCATCATGAATTCGTATATGGGTATCGGCCTCTCTGTCTCGGCAGGCAGGCTGACGCCGACGATAACGCCGCCTTTCCTGGCGATCCTGAGCGCGAGTTCAAAGCTGTCNGTATAAGGACTGAATACGATTGCCGCGTGAACGCCGCCCAATTCNCCGATCACCTTATCCGCTTCGGCGACATCCACGGCATAATCGGCGCCAATACTCTTCAGGAATTCCATCTTTTCCGCGCCGATATCCACGCCGATGACCTTATAACCAAAGACTTTTGCGAATTGTACCGCAAAGTGACCCACGCCGCCGCCCGCACCGATGATGGCGACTTTTTGTCCCGCGGAAACGCCGAATTTGAAGATTTTCTTGATAGCGCTATAGGAGGTCAAACCTGCGCAGGCCAGGGGCGCATCCGTATCTTTGATCTCATCCGGCAAAATGACAAGCGCTTTTTCTTTGACCGCTATGTAATCCGCATACGTTCCCATGAGCTGTACTGAATGATTACAGTGCATTGTCTTTCCCGCAAAACAATACTCGCAAGCGCCGCACCAATCGGCGCCGCCCGCGCCGCCAAGGCCGAATATGACCCTGTCGCCTTTTTTGACCAGTTTTCCCGCGTCAGGCCCCAGTTCCTCCACTACGCCTATCCCTTCGTGGCCAATATCCGCAGGGTAGGTTAAGCCCATAGTATGCTGCCAGTCCCCTTCAGCAATATGAAGGTCCGAATGGCAGATACCGGATGCACGAATTCGAATCAACACCTGATCGCCTTCCGGCACGGGCATGGCGACGTCTTGTACCTCCAATTTACCGGCTGCTACTGCAATGAGTTTGCGCATGACCATTCTCCTTTCATTACCCTGTTTATCACAGACCCAACTCGTTCTACTACTCGTGACATTTCGTTCAAAGCCGGCTTCAGGGATTCGCTTGCTCTTATTCTATCAGTATAGCCCGGTGAATGATTGATACTTTACCCGCAAATCCCTAATACTGCATATTGAATTTCTACAAAACTTATGGGATAAGCATGTATAATTTTCTACATTTTCATCACAGTTCGTGGCAGTCCCGAATATACTATATGAAAACACTACCGAATATAACCGCTGATCCTGAAGCTCTTTCCGTTTGTCCTCACCCGCACAGCGCCTGCATCCATCGTCAAATACGGGCGGCTGCCCGCCTCCTTCAGACGTTCCAGTGTATCCGGATGGGGATGCCCATACAAGTTATTCTTGCTACAGGATATCACGGAAGCCAGCGGCTTTACCTTTTCCAGAAAAGCCGTGCCGCTGCTGCCGCCGGAGCCGTGATGGGCTACCTTCAGCAAGCTCGTCTCCGGCAAATGCTTCAGCAGCTTGTCTTCTGTATCCGCGTCGATATCCCCTGTCAGCAGCAGGGAGAATTGTTTGTATCGCAGCTCTGCGACGATGGACAACGCATTACTGTTGACGGCTGTCTCGTCGCCTTCCGGATACAGACAGCGGAGGACAAGCTCTCCGTCACGGACCTGCTGTCCGGCCGAAAACCGGACTACTGCCGTTCCTTTTTCCTCCGCAAGCGCCGCCAGCGCCTCCCCCTCCTTAGATTCTACGACCTGGGGCGCCATGAGCATATACTTTAGCCGCCAGCCTGAGAGGAGGAGATCCCGTATACCGGATATATGATCTTCGTCCGCATGGCTGATTAAGACATAATCCAGCCGGCTGACCCCCCGGCTTCGCAGAAAAGGCTCCAGGCGATAGTAGCCCAAATGGCTCACGTTGCTGCTGCCCCCGTCCACCATCCAAACCTTCCCCGAAGGGCTTACAAAAAATAGGCCGTCCCCCTGTCCTACATCAAGAAAAGTGATCTCCAGCGTATGGGGCGTCAGTATACGAACGGTCAGATAAAGGGCTGCGCATAACAACACGATTTGCCTGCGACGCAACCAGACTTCCAGCAATAAATCCTTTTTTCGCCGCTTCGGATCCGCCGGCCAAACGCCTGCCCCGCCTGCGCCTGCCCCGCCTGCGCCTTCGCCGGTTTCCCTCTGCAGCTTTTTAGCAAGCCGCCAGCTTTGCCACCGGCGCCAATCCTCATGCCGCTGCCTTTGTTCATGACGTTGCGCGATCCATTGTTCGAGCGCCCTTTCTTTCTCTTTCCATCCCGGTAACAGCCACAGGACAGCGCCCCCTATCATATACGCCGGCCAGGGCTGTTCGCCGATCGTATACGTTGCGAAAGGCAAGGTCACCCAGAAACCGGCGACCAGGTCCAATATCTCCGCCAGAAAGCCGGGCACTTGCCACAAGAAGGCCGCGGCAGCGGAATGGATCTGGCCGGCAAGGGCAGAAAAACCGGATAAAAGCAACAAAGGCGGCATGATGGATACCGCCCATAAATTGATCAGGAAACCCAGAGGTTGTATCTGATAAAACCAATACGCCTGTATCGGCAGCGAAGCGAGCTGGGCCGCGACCGGCACGGCCAGCAGCGGCGGCAGGCGTTTTCCGAGCCAGGGGCTGAGATGGACAATGCCGAGTACGACGCCGAAAGAAAGCTGAAAACCGGCGCTGAAAAGGCTCTGCGGTGAGAACCACAGCAAGAAGAGCGCCGCTGTCGCCAGGGCGCTGCGGGTATCGCTTCTGCGACGGATCCCTATCGCGGCTTGGGTCATACAGGCCATGATAAAACTCCGCTTCATCGACAGGGGAAAGCCGGTCAAAGACAGATAGAAAAATAACAGCCCCAGCGCCAGAATGCGGCAGAGCGCTTTTCTCTTACGGAAAAACCGGAATCGCTCCAGATGAAAGGCAGCCGCCAGCAGAATGCCGCCATGTGTGCCGGATACCGAGAACAAATGGGATATGCCGGCCTGTCTGTATATCTCCCTGTCCTCCCTTTCCATATAAGAGGAATCGCCGAGTAAACAGCCGCGGATGATGGCGCCTGCTTTCAGGCTGAGATACGCCTCAAGCTGCCGGTCGAGATTGCTGCGCAAATCCGCCAGAAACCGCCTGTATGCGGAGGCCTCCCCCGTGAGAGTGATATCCCTTCCTTGCGCCTCTCCCTGACAATACACGCCCTTTGTCCGGAGATAGGCGGCATAATCAAATTCTCCCGGATTTCTTGGCGCTTCTTCCGCTTTCATCGCTGCGACAAAGCGTACCTGCGCGCCGGCTATGCAGCGCCGTTCGAAATCCCGCGCACCGCTCTCTCCCTCCCCGCCAAGCCCGAAATGAATCGTGAGCAGGATCTTCCCCTGCCGCTCCCAGAGTCGGAGCTCCTCCGCGCCGGCTTGCCCGCTTCCGGCGGCGCTTGTATATTCCTGAAGCCGAAGCAGTATCTGAAAGCGGGGTCCGCTATAGGCGCCCGATTTCAGCGCCTTCACTTCCTCGACGACGCCGGCGCCCGCGACTGAGAAGCCTTCGGGCAGTCGCCTTCCCCCTTCCGAAGGCCAGGACGCGCCGGCCATCTGCAAGAATCCCAGACAAAACATCAGCAGCAGCATACCCTGGCTCAGATAGAAACGCAGCCTGACTATCGCCTCCCTGCTCATGTCCAGATTCCGCTGCCTCAACCTTCCCTGAAGAAGAATCAGGGCGGCGGCAATCGCCGTCAGCGCCATCTGCAGCACTGCCGCCAGAAGCGGGCTTAGGCAGCAAGCCAGCCATCCGCATAGGGCGATTCC
The DNA here is from genome assembly GCA_009776595.1 of Clostridiales bacterium. Classification (GTDB taxonomy): domain Bacteria; phylum Bacillota; class Peptococcia; order DRI-13; family UBA5745; genus WRMS01. The sequence continues at coordinate 2,119 of WRNN01000031.1, read as the reverse complement.
CGCGATAAAGGCAAGCGCTGCGGAGGGCAGGGAGATCTCCGGCAGGAAATCCTTTAGGAACATACCACCAGGTCCCGCAGGTCGCTCATTTTGGCAGTGCCGATCCCCTTGACTTTCATCAGATCTTCGATGCTTTTAAACCCGCCGTTTTGTTCCCGGTACTGGATGATCCGCTGCGAATAAGCCGGCCCTATCCCCGGCAGCGTCTCCAATTCCTTTGCCGAAGCTTTGTTGATATTCACTTTGCCGCTTGCGCCGCCTTGTTCCGTAGCGCCTTGAACGTATTCCTGGTTTTCGCTTGATCTCAGGATCAGGGCTTCCCCGCCCCAGTCCGCCAGCTTTCCGATGAGGGGTATCCGGATTTGCATCCCGTCTTCCAAGGGTAAAGCCATATTGATTTTGCTCAAGTCCGCGCCTTCCTCCGGCTCCGCTATCATAACCGCGTCATAGATCCTGCTTCCCCGCGGCAGGAAATATAAGCCAGGCGACGCCACGCCTCCCACCACGTGAACCGCCAGCTCCTCCGGCGCTGATTCCTCCGGATCCGAAAGCAAGTATGCTTCTGCAGCCGGGCTTTGCGTATCTGATCCGCCCTGTGCCGGGCTCTTCCCCGGCGCTTCCCTGCCGTCTGCGTCCCGCGAGATTTCCAGACTGTCGCCTGATTCGCCTGCCGCTCCCCTTTCTTCCCCGGCTGTTATAAAGGAATCCCCGGTTCTCCGCCCCTGATACCAGAGCCCTGCCCAGAAGCCAAGCAACAGCAATATCGTGATACCCCATAGCCCAATCCGCTGTAATTGATGCATAACCCACGCCGCCTTTCCGAACGCAATTCACGGAAAACTCCGTACAACTAAAGTTCTACGGCAGGGGGTTTATTCCTTCTAAAATTTTACAATATATTATGTTTTTTCTATTTTTTACAATATAAGGCTCTTTCATGGGGAAGCAACGCGCGTCGAAACATAGCGCGGGGAAGTATCGCGCCGGGCGCAGAGCCTACACGGAATCCGGTCCCCTTCTACGGCAGAGGTTCCGCAAATAAGGCTTGATTGATGGCGGTCACCGGATTGATGTAAACAGCACCCACCGATAAGGTCAGATGCAGATGCGGCTCGGCAGAAAAGCCGGTCTGTCCGGCGAGGCCGATGACATCGTCCTTGGCGACAGAATCCCCCAGCGAGACCAGAAGCTCATCCATATGATAGTACCAGCTTTTTAAACCCAGGCCATGTTCGATCAGGACGGTATTTCCCGTATACGCCAGATAATCGGCGAATACGACTTTTCCGCTGTTGACCGCCCTGACTTCCGTACCGACTGGCGCCTCCAGATCCAAACCGGAGTGCCTGTAAGAATTAACGTCGTCGTTGACATAGCGCCGGGCGCCAAATAAGGTAAGTACCCGGCTCTCCGGAACCGGCAGCGCGGCCCTGCCTTCCCATAGCAGCTCCGGCAGTTGTTCGGTCAGGACCGGATTGATTCTGTCCTGAAACTCCTTGTTGGTTTCTTCCGTCCTGGTCTCCGCAACGATCTGCGGATCCATGCTCACATATTGGATGGCAAATTCCTTATCTTTGACGGTAATATTAAAATATTGGCTTGCGTCTCCGGCAGTGAGCGTCGTTCCATAGGTCCCCGGCCGTATATCGTAGCTGATAGGCGCAAGGGCGATCATCTGCCTTCTGCCGTAAGGGCTGAACTGGAGACTCAGCGGCAGATTGCTTTGTACCGTTACCGATTCTCCCGGCATAAGATATTCGGCATAGAAAACAAGTAATTCCCCCGGATCGATATCTTCGGTATTGACAGAAAAATATGCGGGACGGTCAAACGAGGCGGCAAAGCAATACAATCCGCTCCGGTCCCCCTGCCATCTTTGTTCCGCCTTCCAGCGCGCATCCACCAGTACAACGCAAAGCCCGTCGTTTTCCGGAGCAAAGAGGTTGATTTCTTCCAGCGAATAGGAAGAATAGATAGCATCCCGAAAAAAGAGATACACCTCCATGCTGGTGGGGGGGATGCTAAAAGAAACCGATTGACTGAATTCCTGCTTGATAGACAAGGTTTGTGGGGAATAGCCGATTCTGCTTAACAGCCTTTGGATCGGGTATTGGTTTTG
>WRNN01000030.1 GCA_009776595.1 Clostridiales bacterium | reverse complement strand
TCACTCGACTCCGCCGCTTCTTCCGCATTCGTATCCGCAGCTTCTGTATCCGCTGCCGCTTCTTCATCCGTATCTGAAGCTTCTGCGTCCGCTGCTGTTGTATCTATTAGGCCTTCGTCTCCCGCCGGATCCATATCCCCGGTAGGAAGCGCATCATTCGCTGTCAAATTCTCTTCGTCCGGTTCGGCAAACGGCCCCATGCCGCGCCCACCGCCTCCTCCGCCTCCGCCGCCGCCAAGGCCGGGAATCTGTATCGCCACGTCATAGTAGCGGAGCTGCTCCCCGTTGCCGGAGGTTACGATCAGATAGACATGGACTTCATCCTTCCACTCCTGATCGAAGTCCAGCCTGTCGACGCCGGTTACCGGATCCCGCCAGTCATAATGCCCATACATGACCGCCCTCGCGTCTAAGCCAAGCACGATCCGGTCCAGGAGAACGGTGGAATGGTTGAAGGTGGTGTCCAGCACCATTGTGACTTCATAGGGCCTGGTGGTCGAAAAGCCTACGCCGGTNTCGATGTCGATAGGCCAGCCGCCAACCGGCAGAAGCTCTACCCCATGGATGGAGANCAGGTCCGCGTTATCGCCCCCGATGTCGCCCAATGACTTCGGCATGGCTTTTTGTGTATAGGCTGCACCCGCCAAGCCAAGCGTGTTGACCGCCCGGATCTGGAAGATGTATTCGCGTTCGTTCACCAGCCCGCGGAACAGGAGATACCATAAGCCGCGTTCCGCGTCGAAGGTGAGGTCGCTTTTCTCATAGGTCACCCACTCGCCATCGTCCATCTTGATCTGATACCGTAACGCTTCCGCGTCGAGGGGATCCGCCCAGAGCAGCGCGACCTTTCTATCCCCGGAGTTCTCATCGACTTCCGTCGGCGGGCCGATCGCCAGCTCTACCTCTTCTTCATCCTGGCCGCCGAAACGACCGTCATATTCGATACTGCCCACATTCCTGATGGTCCCTCTGGCTTCGTAATCGATGGTAAAGCTCAGTGTCAGCGTCAGGGTCTTACCCGCCAGATTCGCGAAAGGATACGCGCTGTTGAGGATCGTCACCGTCAGCCGGCCGCTGTCGCCGTTAACCTGATCCAGGAGCGTATATTCTGTCTGCGCGGTCAGCGTCGAGCCGTCTATGGTCACGATGGCGCTCCCCGCCTTATACAGCATATTGTCCGCTTCATATTCGTCGATCAGTTCGATCTTGGCGTAGTCCGCCACATCCTGTGGCAATACCGCGCTGATCGTATAGCCCAGGTCGTCCCCCGGCGTGTACATGCCGATATCGGCTTGTTTCTTCAGTTGCGCTTCCCCGATTTCTTTCTCTTTCCTTATACCGGGCTCATTCGGATAGTCTCCGCCCTTAGGCTTGAAATACAGCTCAGCCGTATTCACAATCGAACCGCCGCTCCAGTTGCCCACCTCAAAACTCATTTGTACAGAGACCATTTTGCCTGCCGCGGAACTGAAGGAACTGCCGGTAAGCTGCCAGAACACGTTGTCGCCGAAATCAAATAAACCGATATTGGCAAATGGTTCCTCAACATTATCGATATAAAATTTTCCGCCGCCGAGATACCGCAGAGTATCCGGCACAAGATCCAAGACTAATACCGATTCGTAATCCGCGATATTATCCGGCATCCGGAAGCTGATGGTATACTGAATGATATCCCCATTCCCGGAAACCTTCAGCGCGTCTGTATCCTTGAACAAATCCAAGGTGCAGATCTCGACTTCCGTACGGTGGTCATCTACAGTTGCTTCATTATATATAGATCTTACCACATCAACATTCAGGTCCGCCTTTACCCGCAGACTGAAGGTAAAGCTTACCGTTGTGTTTGCTGCGATCTGCGGAATGGTAATGCCGTTGATCAAATTCTGTACGGTGGACGTCGATGTAACTCCGCCATTGTCGATCGTGACTACAGCGCTCAGGGCGCTATCCACATAAGGCAGCACGCCGCTCAGTGTATCCTGTACGAAGACATTGACCGCCGGCAGGTTTCCGCTGTTGATGGCGCGAATCGTATAGGTGATCAGCTCGCCGGGCGACGCGAAACCGTCCCCGCTGGCGTCCGCTGCCGATTTTGTCGCGCTCACCTCGTTTTTACCGGTTGGTATTTCCACTGTGGCTTCCTGATTTCCGACCGTCGCGGTATTCTTTAATACCGGCGCCTGGTTTACATTCAGGTCGCTCCTTACCTTAACGGTAAAGCGCAGCGTCACTGTTGCGCCGGCTGCGATTTCCGGGATGGTAATACCGTTTCGCAAAGCCAATACGGTTGACTGGCTGCTCACGCCTCCATTGACGATGCTCACTGTATTTGCATTCGCGTTGTCGATAGAGTTGAACAGCTCCTCCAGCGTATCCCGGACGACTTCATTCTCCAGCTTCCCTTCGCCCTTATTACGCAGGGTTATGGTGTAGGTCAGGGTCTCGCCCGGTGAGGCGCTCCCGTCTGCATTCTCATCCTCCACGCTCTTTTCAATTTCCAAATTGCGTGTGGGAATCACAATTTCGCCGTGTGTAGAAACATTATGGATCTCTTTTACCGCATTTACGTCCAGGTCGGCTTTTACTCTCACGCTGAAGCTCAGCTCCACCGTAGCGCCGGGGGCAATCTCCTGAATCAATATGCCGTCTCCGGACAGAATGCCGACGGTATAGTAGGAAACGGGCGGATAGGGCATGCCGCTATTGTTGGTTACCCGTACCGTATTGTAAGTGGGGTCATCGACGTAAGGCAAGAGTTGATTCAGCGGATCTCGAACGAGTTCATTCTTTAACGCTACGTTACTGTTGTTCACGATGGTGATCGTATACGCAAGCGCCTTCGCCGGGGGATGCGGATCCGTCGCCGTCAGCGTCAACTACGTTTTTGGTACTATCCACATCCCGTATGGGTATAATAATTTCCCCGTGGCTGGAGATGTTGTAGAGTTCTTTGCCTTCTACGGCCGCAACGTCAAGGTCGCTTCTTACTCTTACCGTAAAGGTAAGCGTTACCGTTGCCTTGGAATTGATCCTCGCGACAGTGATGCCGTTTCGCAAATTCGCTACCGTGGAGAGATAATTCTGCACAGGCGAAGTATTACGAATCGTCACCGGGCTGTTGGCGGGATTGTCGATATAAGGCAGAAGCTGCTCCAGGGTATCCCTTATGACTTCGTTTTCCACTACGCCGGTACCGTTGTTGAACAGGGTAATCGTGTAAGTCAGCTGTTCACCGGGCGCCGCCAGCCCGTCGCCGTTCGCGTCGACTACGCTCTTGGCGGATTGCAGGTCGCGGATATGGATCTCCACATCGCCATGGGTGGAGACGTTNCGAATCATCTTTACGGTATTAACATTCAGGTCATCCCGGATCTTGAGATCAAATTTGATGGTTGCCATAGCGCCCGACAGGATGTCTANTCGAATCCCTTCGCGCAAAGCCGCGACAGTCGTACGGGTGATCGTACCGTTGTTATCGATNACCACCTCGTTGGCGTCCGGATTATCGATATGCGCAATCAAATCTGTGAGCGGATCCCGGATCAGCTCGTTCACCAGCGCCGCTTCACTATAATTAATGATGACGATCGTATAAGACAGCGTTTCCCCCGGCGACGCCTGTCCGTCTCCGTCCGCGTCAGTTACGGCTTTGCCGCTTGTCACGTTTCGCGTGGGAATCCCCACATTGCCATGTGTGGATTCGTTCCATATCCATTTCACAGTGTTCGTATTCAGGTCGGATCTGACCTGCACGCTAAAGCTGAGGGTCACCGTCGCACCGGGCGCTATACTCGGGATGACTATACCCTCCCGTAAAGCGCCTACGCTGCTTGTCGTCGTCGTCCCGTTGTTATTGATCGTTACCACATTCAAATCAGGATTGTTGATGTAGTTGATCAAGCCGTTGATGCCATCCATGCTGTCTTGCACCAACTCATCCAGCGCCGGGGATAATCCGTTATTCTTAATCTCGATGGTGTAGGTCAGCATTTCACCGGGCGAGGCTAAGCCATCCCCGTTCGAATCGGTAACGCTCTTTTTGCTTTGGACGTCCCGCGGGTGATAACCCTTAACTGTAGGTATGGCAAAGTCCGCGATAAACACATCGCTTACGATGATGTCGTCCTCAATCATCACGTAGGACAGCGTAGTCCTCCCGTTAGTCGGATAAGGCGTATCGGGCACAAATCCCGGCCTGGCAACGTCCAGCCGGATGCTATACTTATAGGTATATGTATAAGTATCATTAATGAAAGAGTCTTCCGCCGTCTTCTTTAAATCCCAGATCAGCGTATTGTCCTCGAAGAGCACGCGGCCGTCTCTGATATCAGCCGCGGATATGGTCGAGATAAAATCGATATTGGGCCCCATCGGGTCGGTGACGACCCAGGCTTCCGCCCAGCTTTCGATGCGCTTGGCAATCGCCGCGAAGGCATTGTTAAGCTGGCTCGCGTTCGACGCCGTATAGGCATAGGAAGCGTTGGTTGCCACATTGGAACTCAGCCATCCTGCGGGCGCCTCAGAGCCGAAAGCTACCGTGTAGAGATAGGCTCTGTGCTTTTGATAGGTGGAACCGGTATTGAAGGAGTCGGCGAATTTTACTTCATTCGCCATGCTGGCGGCCTGCGCCATGGAAACCGGTTCGCCGGAATAGCTGGCGAGGTTTCTGCCGAGTATGGTCGTTCCCTGCTCATAGGCAGCTGCCGTAGTGCCGGTAGTAGTATTGGATACGGTGTTCGCCCCTCCGTCGGAGAAAAGAATTACATTCCGGTTCACGATGGGCAAACCATCCCTGCCGTTCGGCAAAGCTTCCAGGCGAAGTAAATTTCTGGCAAGCTGTAAACCGCCTTCTATACAAGTGGCGTTTACCTGTGTCAAGTTGTCAATCGTGTTTTTCATGTTGACCAGATTTGTGTAATTGGTGATATCTCTCCAACCGGTTCTGATCGTGGCGTCTCCGCCGAACGCAACCAAGGATACATATCGCAGGGAACCGTTCGCCTCCCCGGCCAATGCGTCGAGGAAAGCTTTGGATGCCGCCCTCAGCGCGGGCATATGGTTCTCTTCGGTGTCATTCATTCCGAACATGGAAGGGGAAACATCCAGCACTAATACAACAGCAACGTCACTGGACATCTGTACTTCCTTGATATCCAATGACGTTTTTACCGTGAGGGTCATATCAAATTCATTGTCGTTCTGTGTCGGCGCGATGCTTTTTTCTACAGAAACTACGGCGTTACTACCAAGTACGGGGTTATTCGTGACTTCCTGGCCAACGGCGTTATAGTACCGTGTCCGGCCATAGGTTACAATCTGATCCTCGGAAGAAGCCAGTATCCCGCCTGAAGGTATAATAAGCGTAATTAATAGAACGCATACGAATACTCGAAGTATTGCGCCTGCACTCCCCCATTTTACAGGTAACGCGGTAAACATATGTTCTATTCACTCCATTTCGTCAAAACTTATAATTTAACTAATGTAAGGATTCGAAGTATTGTTCTACATGATGTACTTGCCCGGAAACTAAAAACTTTTATTCAGCGTGCTGTCCAAACCTGCGATTTGTTAAAGTAATCAAGTAATACCTTTTCTTTTTCTTCGTTAATGTATCTTGTTTTTCGACGAATAATGAGACTTCTTCGAGCAAATGTGCGAGTTCTATAATCTATTGCATTGTTTAAAAAATAGCCTTCATTCTATATACTCATATTTAGTTAATTTTACACCCTGCCGGTCACAGTTTTGGTCACACTTTATCATTTCTTTCTTGTAAAAGGTTTCATTAAGCATGTTTTTGAGAACTTTATTTCCGTTTTCCGTTACCATGCTTCTCAGGGCCTGCGATAAGGGCAAAGGGATAGCGTCCGGGCACGGAGGCAGGCGCTTTTGCAAGCAAAGACACCGGGATGCGCCGCGTCCATAACGCATAGCTGCGCAGCGCGTCCCGGTGTCTTATCACAAACAAATAGGGAGAAACAGGTGCGGTAATGTAACCGCGGATTATTATCTACTTGATATTCTACAGCAAGGCGCCGTCCGGCCCGTTCGCGGCGCCCATTTTAAACTTTGAAATAAGTTCCTGCAGCAGGGAAGCCTGGGAACTCATCTCTTCCGCCGCCGCGGCGCTCTCCTGCGCGGTAGCGCTGTTTTGTTGTACGACCAGCGCTACCTGGTCGATCCCCATGTTTACCTGCGCCATCGTATCACTTTGATTGACGGAACCGGTTTGAAGCGCCGCGATCATGACCGCGTTTCTCTGCGCCAGTTCAGCGACTGCCAGCAAACTGTTATTTACGCCTTCCACGATTCTGCTTCCCTCCGCTACGCTCTCCGAACTGCTTTCAATCATCGCGCCCGTCTCCTTTGCCGCATCCGCGGATTTGGACGCCAGATTACGGACTTCTTCCGCTACAACAGCGAAACCTTTGCCGTTCTCGCCTGCCCGGGCCGCTTCTACAGCTGCGTTCAGCGCCAGAATATTGGTCTGGAAAGCAATGTCTTCGATCAACTTTGTCGTTTTGACGATACCCTGCGACCGCTCGTCGATGGTCTGCATAGCAGTAAGCATTTGGGCCATTTGCGAAATGCATTGCCCCATCAGTTTACTGGCTTGCTCAAACTCTTCTAAAGCTTCTGTTGCGCTTTGCGTGTTTCCTTTCGCTAAACTGTTGATCTCCGCGATGGAACCGGCCAGTTCCTCTATCGTCGCCGCCTGTTCCGATGCGCCTTGTGCAAGCGTCTGTGCGCCGTCGGCAATTTGATTGGAGCCTGCCGATACTTGTGAAGCGGAAGTGCGAACCTCATTCATTGTGCGGTTGAGCGTATGGCCTATTCGGTTAATGGACTCTTTGATCAGCAGAAAGTCTCCGTTAAATGCATAATTGCTTTCGCTTGTCAGGTCCCCTTCCGCCAAATCTCGCATACGTTTATTAATCTCATCAACATATCCTCTAAGCTGCGTGTAAGACTGCTCCAGCGTCCGGGCCAGGGCGCCTATTTCGTCTGAAGAGCGCACGTCGATGGTGGATTGTGACGCCGAGGAAACCCCCAAATCCCCTGTTTTGATTTTTTCCGCGAAATATTGAATCTTCTTTAACGGTTTGCTCACGGCAAATTGGCTATAAACAAAGAATAATATCACGCAGATTACGCCGGAAAGCACAGCGGCAACGGTAACGCCCCGCATCAGGGAACGCTGGGACTGGATCAGTGGCGCAAGGTCGACGCCCGCAAAGAGCATCCCGATCGCTTCCCCATCGACAATCAGGGGTGAATAATAGGCGGCGTATGTCTTTCCTACCAGCTCCACACGCGCCGAATAGCCCTGCTGTTTGTTCAGGACCGCTTGTATAACATCAGGGCTGGCTTGTGTCCCCAAGATACGGTTTCCGTTTTCATCCAGTAATGTGGTGTTTAAGCGGGTATCGCCGTCGAAGATTGTCACTTCACAGTTCGTCGCCCTTTTGATCTCATCCGTGTACTTGAGCAAGGATAAGTCATGGCCGCAGGTTACCGCGCCGATAAGTGTGCCGCCGTCATCATAAATCGGACAGCTTCCCCGTGTGGAAAGACCGACGACGGTGCCCTTCTCAATCGTGCTGATCCCGGCGCCGCCAAGGGCGGCGCGGATTGCCTCCTGGCTCGAAACATTGTCCCCCGTCATGTCGTCATGCCCGCGGGCCAAAACGTTGCCGCTGCTATCACATAAAGTAATGACATCCAGCGCGATCATGAATCTTGTTTTGAATATTTGCTGCAGCCCTCTCCCGTCCCTGTTGACAACCGCTTCTACCACATCGGGGGAACGGGCGATCATCGACGCGTAGTGAAAGGCTTCGGCTTGCCGCTGCTGAAGTATCGCCATAAACATATTGTCCGTGACGGCGGCAGTATTGCTGGCGATTTCTTCAATCATGGCGTTTGTATTCTGTGACATTGAAAAAATGATAATAAAGGTAATGGCGGTGATGGTGATCGCGGCAATGAGCGACACCTTCATCCCCAGGCTTTTTAAATTCATAACTTCCTCCCTGTTTTNTTGCTGTTTCTCTGCTGTTTTCTTGCTGTTTCTTTTATTACAATAAGTGAATCCCTTCACCATCCGTACACCCAAAGAACAAGATAAATAAGCGCAAAACACACCCATTTGTTTGCCCGGGCTCAAAAGGCAAACTATCGGTGTGAGGTTACAGAAAATGCTGCTTCTTTGGTATCTCTGTCCTGTGCTGTCTATATAATATTTCGCACTAAAGCGATTCGGATCGCATCGCGGAGACTGGTAACGCTCAATTTGTTATAGATCGTATTAATCACCATTTTCACCGTGCTTACGGATATACCCTGACTCGCAGCGATCTCCGTTCGGGAAAGGCCCTGACAGAGATCCTGTAACACTTTTGTTTCCCGATTGGTAAGTGTAATTTTACCTTCATTGCCGGCTGCTTTATATTCTGAAATCATGTGGGACTGCCGTCTTGCGTAAGCCGAAGCTTTCCGGTTAATGTCTTCCAGCCATGGCTTCGGGATCGCGCACTGACTATCCCTGAGAGCGGCGCCGGATAGCGTCCGCATATGCTTTGCGTACTGTGTAAACGGGATAATGATACGATTCGGCTCGGCAAGTTCATAAGCCTCCCCCAATGCGCCAAACGATTCCTCCCGCCGCTTAAGCTGATATAGCGTAAGGGCTTCCAGTACTTTGAGCTCGATCCGGCTGAGCAAAAGCCTGTAATCCTCCCGCACATTTTCCAAAAAGGCAAGCAGCACGCTATACTGCCGGACCGCAAAACGATATTTTGCTTTGATCAGGTTTGCGTTATTATCCAAAAACGCGGACTGTCCGGATCTTTCAAAGTCAGATTTCAACCAGTCCGATACATGTTCAGGCTGGTCGATCACCAGATAATAATAGCTGCGGATGATATCACAGGCTTCATAGCGCGTAGGGTAGACCTTGATTTCTTGCATCGCTTCCGCTTGCAGCAGCCAGTGATTCGCGGCTTTCATATCTCCCCGTGAAAAAGCGATAAGCATAAGGTATTGTATGGAACGGCATTGAATGTCATACTGATCCTTGATTTGCGCTTTATTCAGCGCCAGGCTCAAGTATTGTTCCGCATTGTCCATATCCCGCTGATAGTAAAATAACTCGCCCCTGGCAAGGTCGTCAAGACCGTACATGCAGCCTTTGAGCGCGTGGGAGGAATGGGGAATTGCGCGGCCCAGCGTTTCAATGTACTCTTCACATGCGCCGGCTTGCTTCGTCCCGACAAGCAGTGCATAGGCCCCTACCGATTGGTTGACGCCGGGTCCGAAGACTTTATAAGGGGCTTTGTCATAGTATTCGCGCATTCTCTCAAAATAGAGATCAAAATCATATTTATGGGTATACGAACTCATGATCAGGCGTAAGGTCGACCACGCGCCATATACCCCTGCGAGCGCCTGGTTCTTATCCGGCGACTCGGGCAGCGCTTCATACTCTTTAGCAAACCGTTCCGCCTCAGCGGAAGCTTCCTCCAGCAACCCGAGACTGATCTTCATTTTGATGCACATCGCGGGATAGAAGGGATTATGAGAAGCGATATCCTCCGGTATTTGTTCGAGGACTTCCATGGCATATTTTGCCATTTCCTGGGGTATTTGCAAATTGAACATATAGATGATCCGCATGATCGAATCATAGTTCCCCGCTTTCACATAATACGCCAGGGCGTCTGTAGAATAATGGTTGTCCTCGCACCACATCCCCGCCTTATTATACGTATCCTGCTTAACGTCAAGCGGCAGCATATCCTGATGCTGCCGCAGGTAATCCAGAAAGATATCATGAATCCGATATACGCCTAAATGATGATCATAACGGATATAGGCGTTCAACCGGTCCAATTCGGCGATTAGCCCGTCGTCGTCAGCCAAATCTTTGATGAGAGTCGCAGCGAGGTGTCCGATGAGAGATATGCGTAACAGGAAATACCACAGCGGCTCATTTTTGATTTGCGCGGTTTCCGATTCGATGAGATTNAAAATATTTTTCTTCATAGCNGCCAGNGCGTGTCGCTCATATTTCACATCTTTGCTCAGCGAACGGCCGATCAGGTTAATCGCAAACGCCCAACCGTGGGTATCGTCGTAGATATCCCGTATATCCTG
>WRNN01000029.1 GCA_009776595.1 Clostridiales bacterium | reverse complement strand
CGCACATGTCGCTCATCCCTTCCGCTTCGCGGCGCTGCGTTACCGCAGCGTTAGCAACTGACACTTTTGACTTCTTGTTTTAAATTGATGCCTTGAGGGTGCCAGTTACTATAACGCAGCAGTGTATTTGCTTTTAGTTTCGCTGAGGCGGCTTACAGATCAGGCAGGCGCCATAGGTATCGGATAGCTGATTCAGGTAGGCGGGGATTTTGCTCTGCCGCAGATACCTGCAGTTATCCACATGGTATTTGATCCCCCAGCGGGTGATATAAACCAGGGCGCCTTTATCTTTCTGACCCGCCGCTTGCTCCGCGCCTTTGCCGGGAGGCAGGTTTCGTCCGATCAGCCAAGCCCTCTGCCGTTTCGTCACAGTGATTTGCCAGGAATCCGGCAGCAGCCTGGTAATGTGATTCAACCCGGAGGGAGCAAAGCTGAGAATCAGCAGCACATCATCCTCATCGCAGAGCGCATCAAGCTCCCAATCCGCGGCGAGGGTTATGTTTTCATCCCCGGATCTCCCGGGCAGGCGCGCCAGTCGCCATCGAACGCAAGCCTCGATCTCCGGATAGTCCGCGAGGTATTTATGTAAACAACTCGAAGCCAGGATGTATCCCCCGCTGTCCCTTGCCCAATCAGATACGGCGAGGTTTTCCAACAGGCCCCGGACCAGTTCATTATCCCCTGCGGCGTCGAGGCCGAATCCCCAAGCCTGCTGCAGAAGGTAGCTGTTTTCCGCCAGGTCTTTGCAAACATCCGCGGCAGCCTGCTCCACAATCAATACGCCGCGTATGCTAAAAACCAATCCGGCGCAGAAAAAAACCGCCAGAAGCAAGACCGGCAGGCTGAGCATGGCTTCCAGCGACAGGCTGCCCCGCCTATTCCTGAGAAAGCAACGTAAATGGCCTGTCATACCCCATCGCCCCTTCCCGGCGGATTCTGACGCTCCCGAAGGGCCACAGGGAAAGCTCCGTCTCTATGACAGCCCGTACTTCCGCTGTATAACGGTTGAGCCCAAAATCCTCCGCTTTCTCCGGGCCGATAATCTCCCAAAGGCCTGATCCCACGGCGCCGCCTCCTTTCCAATGCCACAGATTAACCTGTACCAGCCTTTGCAGGGCGCTTCGCTGCTCTGTTTGCGACTGACACATCAGCAGCAGCCGCAGATGATCTTTATACGACATCGTGATCTTTTCCACACCGGGAACCGCGGGTATCCGCTCCCCGGCGAATAATTTTTCCACGTCCTCGCCACCCTTCGTCATGCCGGTAACCATCGCCGCCACCAAGGTGATTTTGTTCACAGATTTCGCATCGACGAGGTACCGCGCGGCATGCAGCACGGTACGCAAAAGATATAGCCGGAGTGCGACAGAGCGGAGATTATCCCAGGAACTCGCGTGTCCGCAGAGAACATACTCCGCTTCAGCCCGGGAGAAATAGCGATCCATCACCGGTTTATTCGTTGCAAAATCCAGGTCATTCAGCAGGTATTCCGTAAACAGCAGCTTGTTAACCCCTTTTTGAAGGGCTTCCGACAATATATCAATGAAGTCTGTCAGAAAGCCCTCTGTCTGTTCCAATGTCTCCGGGAGAAAAGCTTCTTCCCGCACAGCCGTCGTAGGACTTTGAAAAGTATTTACCCAAAAAGACGCCTGTTCGTCCAGACTGTCCTTCTTTCCATAGCCTGCCGCCATAATCGCGACGGGCATGACGCGATCCGTGAAGTGCTCTTCCGGAGGGAAAGGCGAGAGAAAATGCCAGATCCTGAGCCTCCCGNTGTCATCCGTTTCCGCGAATTCTTCCAAACCGTTNAGCCATTCCGGCTGCGTACTTTCAGATAAATCCTCTGCTGCACCAGCGACGCCGGCTATCTCTCCCGCTTCGCTCCCTATCTCTGTTAAGCCCAAAGCCTCCGCTTGATCAATGCCTTCCATCGGTTCACCNAATAAGCCCTTCCAATCAATCCCGCCCAGGATCTGCAGAATATCTCCGCCGATTGCAGCCCAGCCCTTGATCCTGTTCATATCAACCGCCTGCTCAGCGAGGATATCCGACAAATTCAGCCGGCTTTCCTCCGGGAAATACAGGGTATATTCCAGACATACCTGCCCGTTCACGGCTTTTTCCTCGCCCAGATTGCTGACCGCATAGGCCCGGCCCATTGCCTGCAGGCCTTCCTTTCTCGTATCCAGGGCGAACAAGCCCATTTCCTGGGTCAGCTTAGGCTCATAATAAGAAAGCACCGAAGTCAGCGAAGCCTCCAGGGCCAGTTCTGTCTGCCTTGTCGCCGTAAGATAGCGGCCATAGTTGAACACCGCCAGAAAAAGAATCAGCAGCGCTGTGCCGGCTAACAGAAAATACACGGTAACCGCGGCTTCCTCTTCGCCAAGGATCGCGGGCACATGCCAATGGATTACTTTTCGTCTGTTTGAAACCATACCGGCAGCTTCTCCTTTATCGCATAGCCAAGTTCGATCAGGACGTCCGCGTCCCTGATCCTCCGCGCAGGCGGCCCTCCATACAGGAACCATGCTTCCGGCGCCTTCTCCCCGGATGTGTCTCCGCCCGCCGGAGCAATCTCCTGCCTGAGAATTTCNCTTCGTCTTTCCGCTGCTGTCTCGATGTCTTGATGAAGAACCAGGCACCAGCGGATGAGAATAACCATAAGCAGAAAAACGACAGGCAGAATCAACAGCGCCTCTACGGTCAGGCTGCCTTCTCTGTCTTGTCTGAAGGAACCCGTCGTTTTACCGCGCCTGTCTTTTTGCAGGCAGCGCATATTTCCCGCCTCCTCTCCCCTCTTTACCGCATTGCTCGTAGCGCTGCGCTTCAGCAGCGTTATGGACTGACTTCCCCAAAGGAACTTGCTCGATCTTGATGTTGTCGGGAACAAGTCACTGGATATCCAGCGGATTAGACACAATATCCGAAACGGAACTCCCCATGATGTTATCCATGATATCCCTGACAAANCCAAAAATGTATTGCCGGAAAATAAGAGCGATCCCTACCAANACGGCAAGAATCAAGACNACCTCCACCGTACCCAATCCCTCTTCCTCCCATAGAAATGACTGAACGGAAATCGATTTCATAACCTATACATCCTTTCTCTTTTAAGTAAGAATTGCGTCGCTTACGCACTGTGCGCTACAATCGGCACTTTCCTATATACCAAGTAAAGCCGGCGCCGCCGTCAGCAGTAGGGCCGAGAGCAAAAGCAGCAGCATGGGGAACAACAGCACCGTCTCCCGCCTTGCGCTCCTGCCTTGTTGCCGGAGAAGGCAGCGCCGCCTGGTTTCTTCTGCTTCCAGGCTCAACAATGCAGCCAGGGAGCCNCCGCCTGTCTGATAATTCTGTATGAGGAACGCCGCCATACGACGGGCTTCCGTATCACCTCCTTCCTCCTGAAGCANGGGCTGCAGCGCTTTCGNAAAGGGCAGGCCCATACGCAGATGCCGCGACGCAAGCACGATACCGCGGAAGGCTGTATTCTCTTTCCCGGGCGCCGCTTCTTTCCCGGGGGCGGCTTTTCTCCCGGATGCGGCTTCATTCCCGGATGCGGTTTCATTCCGGATTCGGCTGCCGGCCGCCCGCTGCCAGGCCTCCGGTAAGCTGAGCCCTGCCTGCAGATGNAAGGCGATTTCCTCCTGAAAACCGGCTAACTCCAGTTCCGACATTTCCGCTTCTTCCCGTGTGATGATACGAAAAAAAGAATAGCAGCCGCCTAGCTGAAGCCCGAAAACCGCCAACGCCGCAAGCCATCCGCCGCCTGTATACAGCGGCGCCATATATTCCGGCGTCACAAGCCGGAGAAAGGCGGTATAGACAGCAGGCGCGGCAGCCAGCAGACAGCCTTCCATCCGGCGGGAAGCAAGGGCGGATTCCAGCTTTTCCAGGCTCTCCAACTGACGGCGAAGGCCTTCTGCGCTGCGGATAAATACCTGCGGCAGGCTTGCGCCGGTGTCCACCGCCGTTTCGATCAGCGCGGCAAGGGATTGCAGCTCCGGGAGAACCAGCTTGCGCGCAAGCTCCCGATAGACCTTTCCTATCGGATAATGCAAACGGATCAGGCCAAGGCAGTGACGCCAGCTATCCGCGATCATCCCGTCCGTACCGTCTGCTGCACCGCCCGGACGTTTGGCGCCTGCGCCGCCTTTCCCGCCGGAAAACCGGCTGCCAGCTCCATGGTCGCCTGGCTCAGCCCTTTACCCGCCTTCAGGTCCATGGTTAAGCCCTCCATCCAGTCCAGCGCCTCTTTGCGAAGCCTCCTTCGTTTCCGGCTTTCGTTATGCCCGGTTATCAGGGGAAGTATCATCCGGTAGATCAGGACGGTTCCGCCTGCGATCAGAACGATGTGCCCAAAATATAGCAAGGAAACAGCCAAAGCTGCCGCCGCCACGCAGAGCCGCGTTACTTTCATGGATCCTGCTCCTTCCTGTATATCCGCCGGATCGCTGCCGTCTGCTCCCGCCAATCCAGGATCTCAATCAGCTCCGTAACCTGCCTGCTGCCGTCCGGCCGTCGTTCCAGATGCACCACCAGATCCAGCGCGGAACCGATCTGCCGCCGGATGGCCGAAGCCGGCATGCCGATACCGGACATCAGCGCCATGGTTTCCAGCCTGTCCAGCATATCCTCCGCGGAGTTGGCGTGTCCGCTGGACATGGCGCCTCTATGCCCGGTATTCATCGCTTGGAGCATATCCAGCGCTTCCTCGCCTCTGACCTCTCCGACGATGATCCGATCGGGCCTCAGCCGCAGCGCCATCCGAACCAGCTGCCGCAGGGTGATTTCGCCTTTTCCTTCCGTGTTAGGCGGCCTTGCCTCCAGCCTCACCAGGTTCGCTTCCCCGGCGATCCGCAGTTCGGCGGCGTCCTCCACGGTGATGATCCGTTCATCCGCCGGTACCAGGTTCGCCAGCGTATTCAACAAGGTCGTTTTCCCGCTTCCGGTGCCGCCGCTGATAAAGATCGCTTTGCGGGCAACCACAGCCTCCGCCAGCAAGGCTGCCGTCTCTGCGGTCAGCGTCTTTTTCTCCACCAGTTCCGGGAGTGTGAAACTCTTCGGCGCAAACTTCCGGATGGCCAGCACCGGCCCGTCCAGCGCCACCGGCGGCAATACGGCGCCAACGCGGGAACCGTCCGGCAGCCTCGCGTCTACCATAGGGTTTGCTTGATTGACCTGGCGATTCACCCTGTCGCAAATCCGCTGAATCAACTCCAGCACTTGATGTTCGTCGTCAAAAGAGACCTCCGTCGCTGTCAGACAGCCGTTGCTCTCCACGTATACCTTCTGACGGCCGTTGATCAGGATATCCGTGATCTCTTGATCGTCGATCAGGGGCTGCAGCCTGTCCAGCCTGCGGAAACGATTGAAGAGCTGCTCGAACATGGCTTCTTTCTCGCTGAGAGACAGGTTGTAATTCCTGCTCCGTTCCAATACCAGGGCCCGTAATGTCCGGCGCACAGCTTCATCTGACCAGTCCCCTCCCAGACCTGCCCTGGCGGATAAAGCTTCGTCGATTTCCCGTAAGCATTCTGAGTAATCTTTACCATTCATAGCATTTTTCTCCTTATTTTCTATAATATATCATGTTTCCCTTTTAATGTAAATCGTAAAATAAAAAAAATGCCCCCAAAAAAATCGACATATTCTACGAAATAATATAGATAAAATGTAGAATGTGTATCGCAAAACACGTACCGTTCCACGCATTCTATTGATTTATTCAGTGTTAATGTTGAAAAAAAGCAATAATATGTTTATAATATTGTCATTTCAAAGTTCATACACGTTCTGATAGCTATCGCAGAGCTATTGATTTCATTCGTTTTCGAATGCGATTTTTTGTTTTGTCAAAAGATTTAGATGCGCAAAATAACACAAAAGCATTACTTTCTACTTTGATATGCCAACCAAACACACGATTGGCAGTTACTATTCTATGTCTAAAAAAACGAAGGAGGCCTATGAATGAATTCAAAAACACAGAGGATACTGGCATTGCTCGTCTCCTCAGTGATGATCCTGTCGCTGATACCGGGCGTCATCCTGTCTCAGCCCTCTCCGGCGCCATCCGCAGCGGGCAGCGCGGGTTCGATCAGCATTACCAAAAAAGAATTCGCAGGGGACACCCCGCTCAATAATACGCAAGTAATCGAGGATGTAACCAGCGGCACCAGCGTAACTGCCGGCAATATCAGGCCGGAAGGCGTAAATGCAACGAATCCGAATTTGAAGTACTATGTCGTAAACGGCACGAATCATTTCGTCTATGCGCATCTTGATGTGGAAGCGGTCAAAAGTTCACCTTATGGTATCAATCTGAACATTGTAGAGGGAAATAATTTTGAGACAAAAGGTTCGGCGAATGTAAAAATAATCGATAACAAAATTGTCTTCACGGTCAATAATTTCGTCAGCACCGGCGGTTGGAGCGTTCTCGCCTGGTCTAAGATACCGGATAACCTCGGCAACCCCAACAGCCTGGTAAAGCACGAGAATACAAAAGCTTCGATTACTATCGACCTGCCGCCGCCGGATAACGGTTTCATTGATTTGTTTTTTCACACTAATAAACTTGCTTCCGGCGATTTAGTTGTAGTGGCTGTGCCTTTCCACTTTCAAATCCAGCAATTTGACAATGGCGTATGGAAACCGGCGCCGATTTCCGGGAATAACATCCTATTTACCACGCCAAAAAATAACAATCCGGATGACCCTGACGAAATCCGGCCCGTTGTGAAAGGCTGCGGTATCCTGGGCGACGGATCGACGGGCGAATTTACGCTGGCTGCCAATGTGACCGCCTCTATCTTCGGGCTTCCCCCGGGTCAGTATCGCATCATCGAGATGAAAAACGACGCTTACATCGCCGAAGTGGTCATCGGCGCCCCCGGTAATCCTGCTGATTGGGATAAAGACGGGGATGGAAATGTCGTCGCCAATCTGACCGTATCCGAAGGCGGGCAAACGCTGGTAACCTTCGAAAACAAAATGGAGGTCTACCGGCTGGAAATCACCAAAGAAGTCACCGATACAGCCGGCGTCGCGATCGTAAACGCAGACGAATTTGAGATACAAGTCTCCTTCGACGGTCCGGCAGACCTGAACTTAAGCGCCATAGAAATCGAAGGGGATTATAACCGCGTTACCCAAAGCGCCAACAAGAAGGAATGGACAGTCTGGCTTGGCAACGAAGATACCGTCGCGTTTACAAATCTGCCCTTCGGTACGCAGTACCACGTCGACGAACCCAATCTGCGGCCCAGCTATAAGATCGACATGGACGAGAGCCTGCGCTTAACGGGCAGCATAGAGCGAATCGATCCGAATAGCGTGAAACTGGTCAACATCTATGAACCGGTCGCCGAACTCAATCTGAAAGCAACCAAGGCAGTCTCCGGCGCTCCCTCGAATGCCTCCTGGAAATTCGATTTCGCCTTATTCGCATCGGACGCGACAGGGGCAAAAGGCGCCATGCTCGACACAAAAAGCGCGGATAACACGCATCCGGCAGCCGAATTCGACACGCGAAAAGTAACGGATCCCCTCTCCTATTTTCTGATTGAAGAGACGAGTTCCGGCGGGAGCAGCTGGACATACGACCCCAAACTCTATCTTGTCAGAGTGGAAGCCGTTCCCGACGGCAGCAGTCCCGGGATAATAGACGTACAATTGAAGCTGAAAATAAAGACCGAATCCACAGAATTCGGAGACGACTGGTCGGCATACGGCGACATCAACGAGGCGATTGCCGCCATTGTTTTTGAGAACAGCTACGGGACACAGCCGGCAGTTTTGTCTCTGCCGATGACCAAAGCCGTGAATAAGGGCGCACCCGCCGGCGACTTCCGGTTCACGGTAACCGACGCGAAAACCGGCGCATTCTATGGCGACTATTCCGGGCATATGGCGGACGCCAGCTTTACCATCACCAATATCCGTTTTGATCAGGCAGGGCACTATGAACTTCTCGTCGCGGAAGACGATCCGGATCCCGCCGGCAGGTGGTTCAAAAATACGCAAGCCATGCTGATCTATGTCCGGGTAACAGACGACGGAGCGGGGCAATTGAAAGCGACCGCATACAAATCTTACAACTCCCGCACCGGCAACTATTCCGGCGAAATACGGTCGGCCAGGGATTTGGTTTTCAACAACACCTACTCGACGGATCTTGTGAAACTGGCGCCGGTCAGCCTGACCTTGAAAGCAAGCAAAACGGCAGCTGCCGGCGCGCCCCTTCCCTGGTCCTTCCAATTGGAACTGTTCGAATCCACCGAAAACGGAAGACAGGGCGCCAGCCTGGGATCGAAAACAGTCTCAAACTCCGGCGCGCAAACCAGTTTTGAAGCGCTTCAGTTCGAATCCACAGGCATCTATTACTACCTGGTCAAAGAAATCAGCATCGGCGGAAATGGCTGGGCGGTGAGCGAACAGGAATACCTCATCCAGGTAACGGTACAGGAAAACAACGGCGCGCTGACAACGGCGCTGCGCTACAAAACCAGGCCCGATCCGGACGCCGATTGGAGCATGTATTGGCTAGGTTTCGACGACGAAACCATTCAGTTTTTCAATGCTTACGCGACGCCTGAGGCGGGCAAGGCAAGCCTTCCGCTGAGGGGGGCAAAGACGGTGGATACCGGCGCGCCGGAAGACACTTTCAGCTTCAGCGTGCGATCTGCGGCGACGGACGCGTTATATAGCAAAGCTTCGCAAAAATGGCCGGGATCCTTTAGCTTCGAGCCCATTACTTTCACGTCGGCGGATGTGACGCCGGAACCATATGCCTTCGTGATCGCGGAAGAGGAGCCCTCCGGATCCTGGAAGCGAAATACAGATCCGATCCTGATCTATGTCCTGGTAGAAGATAAGGGCGCCCTTCAGGATGGCACGCAGATCAGCGCAAAAGCCTTTCTGGACGAAGCCTGTACGATTCTGCTTACCGCTTCGGACCTGATCTTTGATAATACCTACACACAAGTCCGGGCAAACGACTTCTTCGATCTGGCGCTGGTCAAATACGTCTCGTATGTGAACGGCAGGCCAACGGGCCAAACCGGGACAGAAAGCGCCCCGGCTCCCGCGATGGTCAGACAGGGCGATAAAGTCAGTTTTACCATTCGCCTATTCAATCAGGGTACCCTTGCCGGCTATGCGGAAGAAATCACAGACTACATCCCGGAAGGATTTGACTTCATACAAGAGGATAACAAAGACTGGAGCTATGACCCGGTGACACGCAAGGCGAAGACGACCATCATGGACGACGTCCTGCTTGTTCCGGACGCAGCCGAAGGGGAAAGCAGATATTCCCTGGACATCGTGCTGACCGTGAGGCCTGACGCCCTGGTCGGCAGCAGGCTGAGAAACATTGCGGAAATCAGCCGGATCAGCGACGAGAACTTCGCGCCGGTCGAGGATATCGACTCCACGCCGGACGACGAGAATGACGACTATATCGGCGGCGACAATGTCATAGACGAAAACGGCAAAACTGGCGGCGACGAGGATGATCACGATTATGCCGAAGTCCAGATCCGAGGCCCGGATAATGAGGACGATAACTACACGCCGCCTGATGACAACGGCAGAAACCGGAATAGACCGGATCCGGAACCCGGTCGAAATACCGAAACAGAAGATACAGAGGAAACAGAGACCGAAACGGAACCCGAACCTGAGCCCGGATCCAGGTTTGTATCTGAGCCGGAACCCGAGCAAATTCCCGAAACCAGGCCTCCGGCGACGGGCCGCCTGGAACTCACGCCGCAAGGCACCTATATTGAGTTTGGCGAAGACGATACGCCCCTGGGCGAATGGCGTTGGGATGAGGATCTGGAGGAATGGGTTTTTGATGAATTCCCGCCTCCCCTGGGCGGCCTACCGGCAACCGGCGACAGCGGCATCCCGAAGTATTTCAACATACTGGCAGGCTTCTGCCTGATCAATCTCGGATGCGCCTTTTTGAGAAAAATAACGAAGCCAATCGCTTGACGCTTGGCCGGCAATTAATGAAAATGACCGCACAGCGACTACGCTGCTGCGGTCATTTTCGTATATGCGATTATTCGATCAGCCTTTTGACTACGACTATGAATTATCGCTTGTTTTCGTCAAAGGAAGNGANAAAAANCATCTATTGATTTCTATNTGTTCCGTATACAGCGGCTCGGCAGCCCACTTTAGGAACTGACACCTCAAAGGCATCAATTTAAAACAAGAAGTCAAAAGTGTCAGTTGCTAA
>WRNN01000028.1 GCA_009776595.1 Clostridiales bacterium | reverse complement strand
AGATAGAATGGTTCCTGTTGGAGTATCCTGCGCACAGACAAATGCAGGATTATGTCAGGGCGCTGAACCGCTTCTATCGGGAAACGCCGGCGTTATGGGAGAACGACCATAGCTGGGACGGGTTCCGATGGATCAGCGCAGACGATTATACGCAGAATATTGTTATTTTTCAGCGGATGGATCATCAGGGGAACGCCCTGACCATTCTGCAGAATTTCGCGCCCGTGACGCGGGAAGNGTATCGTTTCGGCGTACCCGAAGAGGGCGTGTATGAAGAAGTGTTCAGCTCTGACCGCCTGGCCTTCGGCGGTTGGGGACACGAAAACGGCGTGCTGCAAACAGAGGAGAATCCTATGCATGGCTTCCCCTACAGTTTACAGGTTACGGCGCCGCCGCTGTCCACCGTATTTATCCGAAGACTAACCCGCTCTAATCCCCCCGCCTTATAGGCGGCGGGATAAGAGCGACTAAGTCTCTGGATGGACTCGACTAAGATTCAGTGGCAGGGTTAGAACTCACTGAATCAAGGCTCGTTCTATCCGAAAACGAAGCGGCCCGGCTTTGCAAGATTAAGCGGGGGTATTCCTGATATAAAGGAGGAAAAGCCATGATCATGGCTGGATATTATAAAGAATGCGTCGCCATGCTTTTGGCCGGCGGGAGCGGTTCCCGGCTGATGCCGCTGACAGAGCATATCGCCAAGCCGGCAATCTCTTTCGGCGGTAAATACCGGATTATTGACTTTACTTTGTCCAATTGCGTTCACTCAGGGATCGATACGGTGGGCGTGCTGACGCAATATATGCCCATGTATTTACACGACTATATCGGGAAGGGACATCCCTGGGACCTGGACTTGATGAACGGCGGCGTTTCCCTGCTGCCGCCCTATAGCAGCGGCGAGCGCTCCGACTGGTACAGCGGCACCGCCAACTCTGTTTATCAAAACCGGCATTTCATCGAAACCTATAAACCGGTGTATGTCCTTGTCCTGGCCGGAGATCATGTTTATAAAATGGATTATAGCCTGATGCTGGACAGCCATAAGAAAAGAGGCGCCGACTGCAGCATTGCCGTGATCGACGTGCCGAAGAAAGACGCCAGCCGTTACGGGATCGTCAATACAGACGCAAAGGATAAGATTGTAGAATTTGAGGAAAAACCGGCAAAACCCAAGAGCAGCCTTGCGTCCATGGGTATTTATATCTTTAACTGGGATTCGATGAAGGAATACCTGGAACTGGACAATCGGGATGAACGATCGGACAAAGATTTCGGCAAAAACGTCTTGCCGGCTATGCTTGCCGCCGGACGAAAAATGTACGCCTACCGGTTCAAAGGCTACTGGAAGGACGTCGGAACGCACGAAAGCTTATGGGAAGCGAATATGGATATGCTTGCGGACTCCACATTGGGGATGCCGGACTGGCATATCCTGTCGAGGAGCAGAAGCAGGCCGCCCCATCATATCGGGCAAACCGGGCGCGTGAAAAACAGCCTTTTGGCTTCGGATTGCCAGATTTCCGGCATCGTGGAAAACTCGATTCTGTCAAGGGGCGTTGTCGTCGAAGCCTCCGCCACGGTGCGGAACTCCGTCGTCATGTCCGACGCGGTGATCAAGCGCGGCGCGGTAGTGGAGTACGCGATACTCGATGAGCGGAGCGTAATAGAAGCAAAGGCTGTCGTCGGGCAGCCAAGGGAAAGCGGCGGCAAGATCACCGTTATCGCGGGTTCCTGGACCTGAACACAGGGAATGTAAAGGAGAATTATTCATGAATGTCGGACTTTGTCTTTCGGATCTTCAGCCGCAAACCTTTGGCGACGGAAGCAATCACCGTACAGCCTCGGCTACGCATTTCGCCGGGCATTTCAGGTTGATTGATTTCATGTTATCCAATATGGTAAACTCTGGCATATTTACCGTTGCGATTGTGCTGGGCAGCCAGTACCAGACGCTGCTTTCCCATATCGGCGCGGGGAGAGAATGGGATCTCAGCCGGTCGGTCGGCGGCGTGCAATACTTCCCGCAATACCCGGGCGGGGACCGGCGCTTTAATGACGTACGGGATGAGCCCATTCAACGGGCGCTCCTGTATCTTGACGAGGTCAAGGCGGAAAACGTTCTGGTTGTCGACGGAAGCAGCGCGTATAATATCGATTTTCGCGAGCCGCTGCTCCAGCATGAAGAGACCGGCGCAGATGTGACCGCCATCTATGTGAAGAAGCCGGTTCTGGAAATCGACCGGGACTTTGCCGCGTATTGCAAGATCGAACGCAACGGGCGGGTGAGTGAAATCCTATTTGACCCGCCGGCGGGAGATGTGGTGAATCAGTGTATGGGGGCTTATATCGTGAAAAAGACCGTATTGATTCGCCTGCTCTCCAGGGAACGGTCCTGCGATATGACCAAATTCTCCTGTCAGGTTTTGGCCGGGACGCTGAAATCCCTCAAGGCTATAGGCTGGGAGTTTAGCGGATACTTCGCGCGCATCTGTTCGCTTCCCACTTTTTTTCACTACAATATGGATATGCTTGACCCGCAGAATCGGGAACCGCTCTTTGATTTCAACGGCCGCCGCATTCACACCAGGGTCCATGATTCGACGCCAACCAAATACGGACAGGATGCGGACGTACATAATTCCATTGTCGCCAACGGCTGCCTGATCGAGGGCAAAATCGAAAACTGCGTCGTCTTNCGCAATGTNCAGGTACACGCGGGGGCTGTGGTACGAAACAGCGTCCTGCAAAGGGAGACGGTGATCGGCGCGAACGCCGAGCTTAACTGGATCGTAACGGATAAACAGGTGATTGTATCGGAGAGCCGAACCTTACTTGGGTATAAAACCCATCCGGTCTACATCGAAAGAGGAAAAATTGTATAGACACGCACACCCAATAACATGGAGGTATAGCCTATGAGCAGTATAATAGCAGAAAAAGCGGCGGATAAAAAAGCCGCGGCAAAACAAGCGAAAGCAGATAAGGAAAAAGAAAAGGAAACGGCGGCTGAAAAAAAAGCAGAAAAAAAAGCCGAAAAAAAACAAAAGGAATCTAAAGCGGCGAAGGGCGCCGGGCTGGAAACGGCGGCAACCGGCGCCGATACGGCGGAGAGCGCCGCAGACAAGGCGACCAAGCGCAGGCCAAGGAAAAAGGACCCTCAAAAGATCCTGTTTGCGGTGTCGGAGGTTGCGCCTTTTGTATCCACAGGCGGCATGGGCCAGGTGGTCAGCTCTTTGCCCGCGACGCTGAAAGGCATCGCGAAAGATGTGGACATTCGGGTGATCGCACCCTATTACCAATCGGTGCGCCTGCAGTTTGGCTCGTGTACCAATATGCGCTTTTTAGGGCATATGCAGGTACCGCTCGCGTGGCGCAGCATCTACTGCGGCGTATTTCAGGTGGAAAGAGACGGCGTCGTATACTACTTTCTGGACAATGAGGACTACTTCGACCGTGAAAACTGCTACGGGTATTTTGACGACGGCGAACGTTTCGCGTTCTTCTCTAAAGCGATACTGACCGTGCTCGGCATGATTGATTTCGTGCCGGATATTATTCACGCCCATGATTGGCAGACGGCCCTGGTGCCCATTTATCTGAAAACGGTTTTAGCCGCGCAATATCCCGGGATCCGCACGGTCTTTACCATTCACAATATCGAATACCAGGGACAGTATTCCCTGGATATCCTCTGGGATGTATTCGGCCTTCGATGGGAGGACTACGGCATTGTCGAATACAAAAGCTGTATCAACCTGGTGAAGGGCGCGATCGTTTGCTGCGACAGGCTCACCACCGTCAGCCCCTCTTATGCCGACGAGATCAAGATCGACGGAGGCTATAACCTGGAGCCGATCCTGCAAATGAACGCGGGCAAACTCAGCGGCATTGTCAACGGGATCGATACCGACTTCTATAACCCGGAGACAGACCCTTCCCTGATACGTCGTTTTTCGATCGACGATCTGGAGGGTAAGGCGGAAAACAAGCGGGAGCTTCAAATGCTTTTCGGCCTTCCGGCAGCGCCCCGCAAACCGCTGCTCTGCATCGTTTCCCGGCTGGTAGCGCATAAAGGGCTGGATCTGCTGCTGACGATCATGGAAGAGCTGCTCAGCGACGATATACAGTTTCTGCTTCTCGGCACGGGGGATATGGAATATGAACTCTTTTTCACGGAGATGGCGATTTGCTATCCCGAAAAAGTGGCGATAAACATTGCCTACAATCCTGCGATCGGAAATAAAATATACGCGGGCGCCGATATGATGCTGATGCCTTCCCGCAGCGAACCCTGCGGCCTCTCTCAGATGATCGCCTGCCGTTACGCAACGATACCCCTTGTCAGGGCGACCGGCGGGTTAAAGGATACGATCAGGGATTGCCGGAGCGGCAAAGGGAACGGCTTCCTTTTCGAGGAATATGACGCAAGCGTGTTCCTGCGCACCATCCGGAACGCAATCCATATGTATACTTATTATGAGAATGACTGGCGCAACCTGATGCGGGAAGCGATGCGCAGCGATTTCCGTTGGGATTTATCGGCGAAAGCGTATCTGGACCTTTACGCGGGCTTGCGTCAGGAGGTGAGCGGTGTATCGGTTTGATGAATGCGATCCGGCGAACAGGTCGCCGCAGGGCGCGCTGCCCCAGGGGCAGCCGCTGCGCCTGACACTGCAGTATCGGCGTGGTTTCTGCAGGAACGCGATCCTGATGTGGAAACCGGACGAAGGTGAAGCGCGGGAGCAGCCCATGCATTGGAAAGAAACAATAGGCGGGGATGATGTCTTCTCTGCGCAGCTTTTGACGCCTTGCGCGGGACTCTATTGGTACTGGTTCAGGATTGAGACGGCGGAAGGCGTGTTCGTGGTGGACAACGAAGGGCCGCGGGACGAGTCTTTGACGCCCTATCAGTTGACGGTATATGATTCTGCGTTGAAGACGCCGGATTGGGTCAAAGGCGGCGTCATGTACCATATCTTTGTGGATCGCTTTGCCCGCGGCGGCGCACAGGCGCGGCCCATGCAGCCCGGGACGGTATTGCGCGGCGATTGGGGCGCCACGCCCTCCTTCTTACCCGATGAAGATGGGATTGTACATAATAACGATTTTTTTGGCGGCAATCTGGAAGGGATCCTCAGCAAATTGCCTTATTTACAAAGGCAGGGCATAACCTGCCTGTATCTGAGCCCGATTTTTGAAGCCGCCTCCAACCATAAATACGATACGGGCGATTATATGCATGTAGACCCCGGTTTTGGGAATGAAAGCGCCTTGCGAAAACTCTGTGAAGAAGCCATCGCGCGCGGGATGCGGGTGGTACTGGACGGCGTATTCAGCCATGTGGGCGCTGACAGCATCTACTTCAATAAATATGGAAACTATGACAGCCTGGGCGCGTATCAGTCGAAAGCGTCGCCCTATTACAGCTGGTTTACCTTCCGCGACTGGCCGGACAGCTATGCCAGTTGGTGGGATATCCTGCTCCTGCCCGAAATCGATAAAAAAGAACCCACGTATCGGGAGTATATCGCGGGCAAGGGCGGCGTCGTCGAACACTGGCTGGACTGCGGCATCAGCGGCTGGCGGCTGGATGTGGTGGATGAACTGCCCGANNTTTTCCTGGATTCGCTGTGCAGCACCATCCGCAGGAAACGGCCTGACGCCCTGATCGTCGGCGAGGTATGGGAAGACGCCTCAAACAAGATTGCCTACGGCGCGCGCCGGCGGTATTTCCTTGGCGGCCAATTGGATTCCGTCATGAACTATCCCCTGAAGGATGCGATCATTTCCTATATCCGGAACCGCAGCGCGGCGATCATGGCCGATACCATGGCGGTCCTCATNCAAAACTATCCGAAACCGGTGCTGGACAGCCTGATGAATATNCTGGGCACGCACGACACCCTGCGCATCCTCACTGCACTGGGCAGCGAAGATCTGCCGGAGACAAAGGCGGAACTAGCCGTCTACCGGCTCAGCGACGAACAGAGGGCATACGGGAAGCGGATGCTGAAGATTGCTTCCGCNCTGCAGTTTATGCTGCCGGGNTTCCCCTGTGTCTATTACGGAGATGAGGCGGGGATGGAAGGCGGCGCGGACCCGTTCAACCGCGTCTGTTATCCCTGGGGCGCGGAAGACGAGGAGTTGGTAGACTGGTATAAGCGCCTTGCCGAAATCCGCAGCGCCAGGCCCGTGTTTCGGGAAGGCGCCTACAAGCTAGTGATCGCCAGAGAAGGCGTTTATGCCTTTAAACGGGGAGAAGGGGCGGATACGGTACTGATTGCGGTAAATGTAGGAGAAGAAAAGTTTACTTTTCCCATGGAGAGTTTTCAATGGGACTTGATCGGGAACAGGCCGGCAGGCGCTTGCGCCGTAGCCGGACAAAGTGTGGCAATATATGCAAAAGGGAGACAAGGTGTATGATGAATGTGAAAAACGATGGCTTGCAGGCGACACAACAACGCAGAACGGACAGGAGATCCTTTGCCAGACAATTTGTCGAAAGGCTGGAAGCCATCCGCGGCGTGTCGGTGGATGAAGCCACGGTTGAGGATAAATATGCCGCTTTGGCAGCGATCGTGAAGGAAAGAAGCACGAGACAGTGGATCGAGACGACCCGCTCCTACGAAGAGGAGAAGAGAAAGCAAGTCTATTACTTTTCACTGGAATTTCTACTGGGCAGGATGCTGGAGCAGAATATTCTCGCGCTGGGACTTGAAGAAACCTGCAGGAAAGCCATGGATGAGCTGAATGTAGATCTGGATAAAATCTATCAGGTGGAATCCGACCCGGGGCTCGGCAACGGCGGCCTGGGCAGGCTCGCGGCTTGTTTTATGGATTCCCTTGCTTTNTGCGGACTGCCCGGTCACGGATGCAGCATTCGCTATAAATATGGACTCTTTGAGCAAAAAATCGTGGACGGCAATCAGATCGAAATGGCTGACAATTGGCTGCGTAATGAAAACGTCTGGGAGATCAAGAAGCCGAACAAAGCCGTCACCGTTAAGTTTTTTGGCGATGTTTATGAAGAAGTCGTGGACAAGCGCCTTGTCTTCCACCACGAAAACTTCGAGCCGGTCATCGCCATGCCCTATGATATCCCCATGCTGGGCGGCGAGGACGGCGTGGTCAACAATTTACGCTTGTGGAGCGCGGAATCGGTCCGGCAGTTTAATTTTGAATCTTTTTCCAGCGGCGACTATATCAANGCCATTTCTGAAAAGTATAACGCGGAAGCCATTTCGGAACTGCTATATCCGGACGATTCCAATTATCAGAACCGCTTCCTCAGGCTGAAACAACAGTATTTCTTTGTGTCGGCAGGCATCCAAAGCATCGTCCGGCGCTTCAAAAAGGCATACAAGGATATGCACCTTTTGCCGGAATTCGTATCGATTCACATTAACGATACCCATCCGGCGCTGGCTGTGCCGGAGCTGATGCGCATCCTCCTCGACGAAGAAGAGCTTGGCTGGGACGAAGCCTGGGACATCACGGTAAAGACGATCTCCTATACCAACCATACCATTATGCCCGAGGCGCTGGAACGATGGTCGGCCGGCATATTCAGGCCCCTCCTGCCCCGGATCTATATGATCGTCCATGAGATCAACGAAAGGTTTTGCCGGGATCTCTTTAAGCGATTTGCAGGAGATTGGGAGCGGGTAGGGCGGATGGCGATCGAAGCCGATGGCGAGATCCGCATGGCNTTTCTGGCGATCGTCGGCAGCCATCATATTAACGGCGTCGCCAAAATACACAGCAACATTTTGAAAACGGAGCTTTTTAAGGACTTCTACGAGATTTATCCCGAGCGTTTTCTCAACATTACCAACGGGGTCACCCAGCGTCGCTGGCTGCAGAAATCAAACCCGGAGCTGAGCAAACTGATCACGGAGGCAATCGGGCCCGTCTGGCTGAAAGAACCGTTGAAACTGTCCCTGCTGGACGAGAGCGGCCTGACCAAAGACCCCGCCTTTCACGAGAAACTGGCGCAGATCAAGAAAGCAAACAAGGAGCGGCTGGCGCTGATCATCAAAGCGGGCCGGGGAGTCGATGTGGATCCGGATTCGATCTTTGACGTACAGGTAAAGCGCTTCCACGCGTACAAAAGGCAGCTGCTGCTGGCCCTTCATATCCTGGCGCAATATCACGAGATACTCGACAACCCCGGCATAGACGTCCATCCCCGCACTTATTTGTTCGGCGGAAAGGCGGCGCCAGGCTACCACTTTGCGAAGGAAACCATCCGTTTCATCTCGATGATTGCGGATCTCGTCAACAATGACCCGGTGGTACGCGGACGCATTAAAGTCGTGTTTATGGAAAACTACCGGGTATCCCTTGCCGAGATGATCTTCCCGGCTTCCGACGTCAGCGAGCAGATCTCGACAGCCAGCCGTGAAGCCTCCGGCACCGGCAATATGAAGTTTATGTTCAACGGCGCGGTTACCATCGGGACCATGGACGGCGCGAACATCGAGATATTTGAAGCCGTCGGCGAGGGGAACTATGTCCGCTTCGGGTTGACGGTACCGGAAGTACTGGAGCTGTACCGCAGCCAAAGTTACAACAGCCGCGAAATCTATGAGAACGACCAGCGGATCAGAATGGTTCTCGACCGCTATGTCAATACGCAGCCTTCCGAAATCGGCAAGGCGGAATTTCAGAATATTTACGATTCCCTCATTACCTATAATGACGAATTCTTTGTGCTCAAGGATTTTGACAGCTATATGGCGGCGCAGAAAGAAATCAACCGGCTATACCGCGACAGGAAACAATGGGGGACCATGTCGGCCATGAATATTGCGCACGCGGGCCGCTTCTCCAGCGACGAAGTCATTCGCAAATATGCGCGGGAGATATGGAAACTCGGGGACCGGCATCCTTTGCCGGACAGGAGGTAGACGATGATGAATCTGGAGGGCAGCCGTACAGCCGGCGTCTTGATGCCGCTGACGATGCTGCCCGGACCTTTCGGCATCGGCGTGCTCGGCGCCGAAGCCCGGGACTTTGTGGACTTTCTTTGCGAGGGGGGCTTTTCCAGCTGGCAGATGCTGCCGGTGGAGCATTTGGGCGCGTCTTTCTCGCCCTATAAATGTGTATCCGCTTTCGCGGGGGATCCGATGTTTATCGACCCGCGATGGCTGTTGGCGCAAGGCTGGGTGACGGAGGCGGAACTGGACGCCCGCTGCGGGGGAATGGACGCTTACTCGATCCATTACGAATTGGTATTTGATCAACAGATGATCCTGCTGCGTTCGGCTTTTGCCCGGCTTCCCGGCAGGATCGTAGAGGAATATAAAGCCTTTGACCCCTTTTGGTTAGAGGATTATGCGCTATATATGGCGATTCGGGAGCAAAACGATATGCAGCCCTGGTATGCCTGGCCTGACGAGGCGCTGCGGCACTATGAGCCGGAAGCCCTGGAGCGCGCCCGCCTGGAAAATCGCAGCATGATGGCTTTTTACCGCTTTGTCCAGTGGGCCTTCGACGTCCAATGGAGGGAACTGAAGCAGTATGCGGCCGGAAAGGGCGTCGCCCTGATCGGCGACATTCCCATCTATGTCTCCGACGACAGCGCCGAGGTATGGAGCAGGCGGGAAATGTTTGATACAGACGAAAGCGGGGCGTTTCGCGCCGTCGCCGGCGCGCCGCCGGACTACTTTACCCCGGATGGCCAATGCTGGGGCAATCCGCTTTACAATTGGGAATATATGGAGCAAGAAGGCTATCGCTGGTGGATCGAGAGGATGCGGGCGGCGCTGGCCCGTTTCGACAGTGTACGGATCGACCATTTCAGGGGCTTTGAGAGCTTTTGGTCCATTCCCTCGGATTGCCAGTCAGCCAGAGAAGGAAAATGGGTCAAAGGCCCGGGCGCAAAGCCTTTTCGCGCTATGGCGCTTGAACTGGGCGCGCTGCAGGTGATCGCCGAAGATTTGGGCGTCATCGGGCCGGAAGTCGAGGCATTGCTGGAGGAAACGGGATTTCCGGGCATGCGGGTACTGCAGTTCGGCTTCCTGGGCGACAAGCGGCATCTGCCGCATCGCTATGAAGAAAACAAAGTCGCCTACACAGGCACCCACGACAACACCACCCTGCTGGCCTGGATGTACGAGCTGCGCGAGGAGGACAGGAATGAAGCCTTGTTGTATAGCGGTTACGAAGGCGACTGGCGTATGGGCGGCCCCAATTGCGGCGTCTGCCGGGCATGGATCCGGCTGCTCTATCTATCCAAAGCCCGCATGGTCATTGTGCCGATTCAGGATTTG
>WRNN01000027.1 GCA_009776595.1 Clostridiales bacterium | reverse complement strand
ACATTCGATTTGAGATGACAAACTTTGGCGAAAGAAGGCATACTATGAAGTATAGCTACCGTTGCCCGGAATGCGGCGTATTTACCCTGGATCAGTCTATCAAAGACGAGCCTATATCCGAATGCCCGTCCTGCGGGCAGCCTGTGAAACGCATCATCGGCAAAAATATCAATGTGATCTACAGGACCACGGGCTTTTATAACACAGACCATGGCAGCGCCTGCGCAAGCGCCGATAGCATGAGCGATAGCTGTGCAAGCTGCGAGCATTATGAGGCGCATAAAGACGCTTAAATCATGCTTGAATATCGCTAATATGAGGATGAAACGGACGCTTCCGCAGTTTTGACTGGAAAGCGCCTTTTTTCTTTCAAAACTGCTTCCCGCTGGCGGGACAGACTGCTTTCCTTAGGAGGAAAACCCGACAATGCCATTCTTAAAACCGGACTTGATCGTCGAAAGCTTAAGGGATATCGATATTGCCAATTGCTATGCCATCGGCATTCGTTGCTTTTTGATTGATTTGGATAACACCATAACCCCCTGGCACAGTTTGGAAATCAGCGGCGCCGCAAAGGAACTGATCAGAAAATCCAAAGAAGCCGGTATTACGGCAGTCCTTTTCAGCAACGCGACAGAAGAAAGGACCCGCGAAGCCGCATGGAACGCGGGAATCAGTTACTATGCCGCAGCGAAAAAACCTTTTCCTTATCGATACAGGCAAGTCATGCACGACCTTTCTTATAACGCTCAGGAAATCATGATGATCGGGGATCAACTATTTACCGATGTATTGGGAGGAAACTTATCAGGATGCAGAACCGCATTAGTATCCCCGCTGACAAAGCGGGAATTTAAGGGAACCAGGCTGCTCCGGCTACTGGAAAGACATCTTGCCGGAAGAAGGGCAGGGCTTCTTGACCGGATNCAGCCCGGTAAAGTTAAACGAACGGAGAGGGATTGATCCNATGGAACCATTGTATTCCCNAAGAATGGAACGTTTTCGCGCGGAAGTGAAGAAACGGGGAAGGGAAGCTTTCCTGGTCGCAATGCCCCGTAATGTGCAGTATTTATCCGGATTTACCGGCGATTCCACCTGGCTTGTCATCACCGGCGGGCAGCAAACGCTGATTACCGACGGGCGTTATACCGAGCAGGCCCGTGCGGAATGCCCGGACTGGGCAATCATCGAAACCAAAACCGGCCTGATGGATGCGCTGAAAGAATATCAAACGAAAATCGGCTTTCGGGACTTAGCTTTCGACGCCGGGTATTTCACTGTCGCGAATCACCAAAGAATGCTGCAATCCTTGGGCGCCCGTCTGCCCCTATACGGGGAAACGGATCCTTGTTATCTTCTGCGTCAGATCAAGGATGACTGGGAGATTGCGCAAATTGCCAAAGCCGCCTCCATCGCGGATGAAGCCCTGTTTCTATTGAAGAAGAGGATTGCCCCGGATGTGACGGAGAAAGAACTGGCCGGGGAGCTGAACTATCAATTGCACAAACTGGGCAGCGAAGGCCTGGCCTTTGATACCATCATGGCGGCGGGACCACAGAGCGCTATGCCCCATGCGAAACCGACGGCGTACCGGCTGCAGCGGGGTGATTTCCTTACCATCGATTTCGGTGCAGTCGTACAGGGCTATCGTTCGGATATGACCCGTACCTTCATCCTAGGCGCCCCGGACAAATCACAGGCCGAACTGTATGAGACCGTTTTGGAGGCGCAGCAAATCGCGCTGAAGGAAATCAAGCCAAAAATCAACGTGCGAAGGATTGACAGTTTTGCCAGAGACTATTTAAATAGTAAAGGATACGGAGAGTATTTCAGCCATGGGCTTGGTCACAGTATGGGGCTTGAGATACACGAAGACCCCCGGTTCAGCCAACTGGCAGAGGACGTTCCGCTGGCGCCGGGCATGGTCATGTCCGTTGAGCCGGGTGTGTATATACCCGGTAAAGGCGGGCTCCGGATTGAAGAAACGGTTGTGATCACCGGAGACGCGATGAAAACTTTGACACAGTTTCCTAAAACACTGGATGAAATGACTATTATTTGATAGAATGTATCTTATTCATGATGCATTTGCAGAAGGAGGCTTTCCATGATAACGACGTCTGATTTTCGAACCGGCCTCACCTTTGAGTACGAAGGAGAAGTGGTTACCCTGGTTGAATTTCAACATGTAAAGCCGGGGAAAGGGGCAGCTTTTGTACGTTGTAAGCTGCGCAGCTTTACTACCGGTTCTACAGTGGAGAAAACCTTCCGCCCCGGTGAAAAATTCCAAAGGGCGCATGTGGAACGAAAAGAAATGCAATATCTCTACAAAGAAGATAACAACTGGACTTTTATGGACACCGAGACCTATGATCAGGTTCCCATTGATGAAAGCTTACTCGAAGACGCGCCCAAATACCTCAAGGAGAACATGACAACAGGCATTATGTTTTATCAGGACCAGGTTATCGGCATGGACCTGCCGAAGCAAGTGGAGCTGAGAGTCGTCATGACAGAGCCGGGAATCAAAGGCGATACCGCTTCCGGCGGCAGTAAACCCGCGACGCTGGAAACCGGGCTAATCGTACAGGTGCCATTTTTTATCAATGAAGACGATGTACTGGTGATTGATACGCGTACAGGGAACTATGTCAGCAGAACCTGACAGGTTTGTCTGCAGCGGGAGAGCTATAATCGAGAGGAAAAGAGGAGCGAAATGAGTATAAGCGAAAAAGTGGCATATGCCTCCGGATTAATGAAGGGACTTTCGTTCGATCAGGAATCAAAAGAAGCGAAGATGTTTGAAGCCATCATTGAAGTCCTTGAAGTAATCGCTGAGGAAATAGATGAAGTAAAGGATAATCTGGATGAACTGGAAGAATTTGTTGACGCCCTGGATGAAGATTTAGAGGATCTGGAAGACATGCTGGATCTTGACGATCACATGGATTTCGATCATGAGGACGATGGAGATGAAGAGGACGACGAGAACGGATTCGGAATGTTTGATTTTCTGAATTTTGATGATGATGATGATGATGATGATGATGATGATGACGACGAGGACGACGACGACTTTGATGACGAAGACGACGACGAGGACTTTGATGACGACGACGATGATGATGATGATGATGATGATGATGATGATGATGACGAAGAAGACGAGGATGAGGATGAGGAATAGAACGCTTCTTCCATGAGGATCATATAAGGAGGTATATCGTATGTTTGACTTTAGCGGCAGGTATGCGGTGGTCACCGGGGGAGCGAAAGGGATAGGCGAAGGGATCGTTCGGCGCCTGGTTGCGGATCAGGCTTCAGGCGTAGCGATACTGGACGTCATTAACGCGGAAGCGCTGGCAAAGGAACTGGATCCCTCCGGCAGCAAAGTGCTTCCGATTCTGTGTAACATTGCGGATCGAAAGGCGGTTGCCGAAGCATTTCAAAAAATCTATGCTTCTTTCGGCCGGGTAGATTTTATGATTAACAACGCCGGCATAATCAGGGATAAAATGTTTCATCGAATGGAAGATGATCAATGGGATATCGTGATTGACGTCAACCTGAAAGGCTCTTACAACTGTACCAAACAGGTGATTCAGCAAATGCGCGATCAGGAATTCGGCAGGATCATCTTCACTTCTTCCATCGCGATATACGGCGCTGTCGGACAAAGCAACTACGCCGCGTCTAAGGGCGCCCTGTCCGTACTCACCAAAACCTTGGCCAGGGAACAAATGGGCAAAAACATTACCGTCAATTGCATCATCCCCGGCGGTGTAGATACCGATATGACCAGAAGCGCGGGAATCGCCGGCGGCGGACCCGCGCCCGGCAGCGGACCGCCGCCCGGCGCAGGATCCGGCGGCGGGCAGCGGCGCATAGCGCAGCCGAAGGATATTGCCAGCCTGGTTTGCTACCTATGCACGGACGAGGCGCACTATGTCAGCGGCGCCTGCATCGATATCAACGGCGGCTCACGATGAGCAGAAAGGATCCCGGAAGCATAGCCGATCAAGACAGCATAGCGGAAGAGCAACAAAAAAAAGCCGCGTCGGTGATTGCGGAAAGCATCCATCAGATGGTTTTAAACACGCCCGGGGTAGAGAAACTGTCCCGCCGGGCAGTGACCGGGCTGAACAGAAAAAAAACCGAAAAAAAAACATCAAAGGGCGTTCGGGTAACGATCCGGAATAATTCCCTCCTGTTGAACATCCATATTGTGATCCGGTTTGGAAAATCGATCCCTGAGCTTGCCCGGCAAATCCAAAAAGACGCAAAAGAGTTCCTCTTACGATCGTATCCGGATTTGCAGCTTTCCGCGGTAAATGTCTGGGTTGACAGCGTCCGCTTCGATCAGGAATCCTTCCTATACCGAAAAAAAGCAATCGATACATTAACCGTTACAGAACACACAGCCCATACCAGGTAAGACGAACGGGAGGACTCTCCTCAGGTGAAACGACGAGAAGTACGAGAATTGGTGTTTAAAACGCTATTTGCCTGTGATCTTGGAAATGATACCGATCCTTTCCTGTTATTGGAGTATATCACGAAAGACAGGGAAATGGCCGGAAGGGAGGCCGCCTATCAGCCAACGAAACTGTCCGTGTCCGAAAATCGATATGCAAGACGCTTGACTTCCGGTGTACTGTCCAGAAAAATCGAATTGGACGAAATCATAGGCAGTTATTCCCTGGACTGGAATGTCGAGCGGCTTGGCGGCG
The DNA here is from genome assembly GCA_009776595.1 of Clostridiales bacterium. GTDB lineage: Bacteria > Bacillota > Peptococcia > DRI-13 > UBA5745 > WRMS01. The sequence goes on along the minus strand of WRNN01000027.1, from coordinate 5,581 downwards.
CCGAGCGAAGCATACTTCGTATGGGTTTTTACGAAATGCTGTTTGACGAGAAGCTGCCGCCTGCTATAGCCATCAATGAAGCTGTTGATCTGATCAAGAAGTATGGAACATCGGAAGCCGCCAAGTTCGTTAACGGTATTCTCGGCAAAAAAGCAGAGGAACTGCCTGCCGGGAATCTTCTGCAGGAAAGCAAGGAGGAGTGACATTGTTCAAGATACTGGATAAGGAAGACCTGGGAAACAAAGTCTATGGCTTCGTTATGGAAGCCCCGAGAATCGCCGCCAAAGCAAAACCGGGCCAGTTTTTTATCGTCCGGCAGGGAGAAGGTTATGAAAGAATCCCTCTGACCATCGCGGATTTTGATCGCCAAAAGAATACGATTACGATGGTTTTTCAAGCTGTCGGGGCTTCTACTTTAGCTTTATCCTTACTGGAAACCGGCGATTCGGTCACAGATATGGTCGGTCCTTTGGGTCAGCCTTCAGAAATTGAAAAGCTGGGTAAGGTGGTCCTGGTTGGCGGCGGCGTGGGGATAGCGCCGATCTATCCGATCGCCAAAGCGCTGAAAGAAGTCGGGAATGAAGTCATTTCCATTATCGGCGCGCGAAGCAAAAATCTGCTTTTCTGGGAAGACAGAATGCGGGAAGCCAGTACAAGGCTTCTGGTCGCTACCGACGACGGCTCATACGGCCATCCGGGCTTTGTGACGACCTTGCTGGAAGATTTAATCAAAACAGAAGATATTGCCAGAGTTTGGGCGATCGGGCCTATGGTCATGATGCGGGCGGTCACGAATATGACAAAGCCCTACGGTACAAAGACCATTGTCAGTATGAATCCGGTTATGGTGGATGGCACAGGCATGTGCGGCGCGTGCCGGGTATCTGTCGGCGGGCAGACAAAGTTTGCTTGTGTGGACGGGCCTGAATTTGACGGGCATGCCGTGGATTTTGACCTGGCGATGAAAAGGGCGGCTATGTTTAAAGAGGATGAAAAAGCCGCGTTGGAAGCGTTTGAAGCAAGGCTTGAGAGGGGGAACTGCCAATGTCAAACGAAGTAGCGGCAAGGGTGGCTATGCCGGCCCAGGATCCCATGGTGAGAAATAAGAATTTCAATGAAGTCGCTCTCGGGTTTACGGAAGAAATGGCTTTGACCGAGGCAAGCCGCTGTCTGCTATGCAAAAACCCTCAATGCGTGAAAGGCTGCCCGGTAGAAGTGGATATTCCCGGTTTTATCTCTAAAATTAANGAAAAAGACTTTGACGGCGCTGCCAAAAACCTNAAGGACAAAAATAGCCTTCCCGCGATTTGCGGCAGAGTTTGTCCTCAGGAAACCCAGTGCGAGGCGAAGTGTATCCGGGGGATAAAAGCAGAACCGGTCGCGGTCGGTCGCCTGGAACGCTTTATCGCGGACTGGGAAATGGCCAGAGGTATGGAAATCCCTCCCAAACCTGCCCGTAAAGAGAAAAAAGTCGCCGTCATCGGCGCCGGGCCCGCAGGGCTGACCGTGTCGGGCGATCTGGCGAAAATGGGCTATGACGTTACCATTTTTGAAAGCCTGCATGTTCCCGGCGGCGTCCTGATGTATGGCATTCCGGAATTCCGTCTGCCCAAGGCTGTCGTGCAAAAGGAAATCGACTATATCAAAGCCTTAGGCGTGGAAATCGAGTGCAATGTAGTCGGCGGGAAAACCCTCCTTGTTGACGATATCCTCTCCATGGGCTATGAGGCTTTGTTTATCGGCACCGGCGCGGGCCTGCCTTATTTCATGGATATCCCCGGCGAAAATCTGACGGGCGTCTATTCGGCCAACGAATTCCTGACCAGAAATAATTTAATGAAAGCCTACCGTTTCCCTGAGGCATTGACGCCGCTGAAGATAGGGAGGAAAGTCGCCGTCATCGGCGGCGGTAACGTGGCGATGGACGCGGCAAGAACAGCCTTACGCCTTGGCGCGGAAGAAAGCTGGATCGTTTACCGGCGTACCGCGGCGGAAATGCCCGCGAGAGCGGAAGAAGTAGAGCATGCGGAAGAGGAAGGCGTCCGGTTTAAAATGCTCACCAGCCCGATCGAACTCCTCGGCGACGAAAACAGGATGCTGACGTCTATGCGCTGCCAAAAGTATGAACTTGGCGAACCGGATGAATCCGGCAGAAAGAGTCCCGTGCCGATCCCCGGCGCGATAGAAGAAATCCCCATCGATACCATTGTTATGGCGATCGGGCAGGGGCCGAATCCCCTGATTACCAGCACGACGCCCGGCCTCGATACCACAAGGAGAGGCAATATTTCCGCGGACGAAGAGACCGGACAGACTTCCAGAGAAGCTGTTTTTGCGGGCGGAGATATCGTTACCGGCGCGGCGACAGTCATCCTGGCTATGGGCGCCGGAAAAATATCCGCCCGCGCCATCGACAGGTACTTGAGCGGCAAAAGNAGTTAAGTTTTTTAAAGTGTATATTTATTCGGAAAACGCATCTAAACATGGTATAATAAAGCCGCAGCTTGCTGTTGCGGCTTATCCTGTGCCTGTCGTAACGAAAGGGAAGAAGAGAAACCGGGAATACGAGTATGATCAAAGAGAACGCGCTGAGCGTTACGCAGCTTTCTGATCTCATCCAAAGTACCCTGAGCCGCGAACCGCTTCTGAAGGGACTATGGGTAAGGGGAGAAATCACCAATTTCAAACGACATAGCTCAGGTCACCTGTATTTCTCCTTGAAAGATAAGGAAACGGTGATCAGGGCCGTCATGTTCAGAGGCAACGCGGATAAGCTTCGATTCCGGCCCGAAGACGGACAGGATTGTTTTTTTCGTGGTTATGTATCGGTTTATGCCAGAGAAACGCAGCTGCAATTCTATGTGGAAGAGATAGAAGCGGCAGGCTTAGGCGCGGAAGCGCTTGCTTTGGAGGAGCTGAAAAAGAAACTCACCGCGAAAGGCTATTTCGACCCGTCTGTCAAGAAGGGCGTACCGAAACTGCCTGCAGCGGTCGGCGTGATCTCTTCGCCGACAGGCGCCGTGATCCAGGATATCCAAAAGGTCGTATGGAGACGCTACCCGGGAATGCCCATTCTTCTCTATCCGTCCGCGGTGCAAGGAAAGGAAGCGGCGGATTCTCTCGTTCGGGGTTTGGCCGCAATGGATCAAGCGGCGGTCAGCGTAGTGATCCTGGCCAGAGGCGGAGGAAGCGCGGAAGATCTGTCGGTTTTCAACCGGGAAGAAATCGTGGAAGCCATTTATCGATGTACGAAACCGGTTATTTCCGCTGTCGGGCACGAAACGGACGTTACCCTGGCCGATCTGGCGGCTGACCTGCGCGCGGCAACGCCTTCCATGGCCGCGGAATTATCCGTACCGATTAAAGAGGAATTGACCGCTCTGCTATCCCAGCAAAGGGAAAGGCTTTCCGCCGCTTTGTTACGGGATCTCCGCCTTCAGCGGGAAAGGCTGGGGCGTATCCAAAGCAGTACCGTATTTGTACAATCCGGCCGTCTTCTGGATCCGCAGCGGGATCGTTTGTCCCGCATACAGGAGAAGATGAGGGAACGTATGTTTTACCTCCTCTCCGATACGCAGAACCGGCTGAAGCACACTGTCGCCAAAATGGAGGCTTTATCTCCCCTGGCTACACTGGCAAGAGGCTATGCCATCTGCCGGGACGCGTCCGGCAGGGTGATCGACGACGCCGCTCAGGTCGCCGTTGACCAAAGCATTGAAGTCCGTTTGTCGAAAGGCAGCCTTTCCTGCCGTGTCGAAGAAACGGATCCGGCAGAAACACCGCCAATTTAAACGAATCTTCGTTTAGTAAATGTACGAAAGGAGTACAGGAAGAACAGATGGATACCGCTGAAGTCGCAGAAAAATCATTTGAGGAAAACATGACAAGGCTCGAAACGCTGGTCCGCCAGCTTGAACGGGGAGAATTAAGCCTTGAGAACGCGCTGCTATGCTATCAGGAGGGGGTTGCGCTGGTCGGCCATTGCCAAAAAAGCTTGGACCGCATCGCGAAAGAAGTGGAAATTCTGACGGAAGGTATGCATCCATAATGTTGGAGAAGGTCAAGGGTATCGAGGATTTAAAAGCGCTGAGCATACAGGAACTGACAGAGCTGAGTCAGGATCTGCGAAACTACATTTTGTCCGTAGTAAGCCAGAATGGGGGCCACCTGGCGTCCAATCTGGGCGTCGTCGAACTGTCTGTCGCCCTCGAGTATGTGTTTGACACAAGAACGGACCGCCTGGTCTGGGATGTGGGGCATCAGTCGTATACCCACAAAATCCTTACCGGCAGAAAGGAGAGCTTTGCTACGCTCAGGCAGCGCAATGGTTTATCCGGCTTTCCGAAACGGTCGGAAAGCATCTGCGACCCTTATGATACCGGTCACAGCAGCACTTCGATCGCTGCCGCGCTGGGTTTTGCGAAAGCGCGGGACTTACAGGGCGGGCAGCACAAAGTCATCGCCGTGATCGGCGATGGTTCTATGACCGGCGGGCAGGCCTTTGAATCGCTGAACCTGACCGCCGAACTGGATACGGATATTCTGGTCATTCTGAACGATAATCAACTGTCTATCGCGGCCAACATTGGCGGATTATCCCATTATCTCAACCGGATACGCGCTTCTTCCGCCTATACGGGCAGTAAAGAGGCGGTCAGGCGATTTCTTTCGCGGATTCCTTTTCTGGGCGCCGCCGCCATCAAGGTCATTGAAGCCATAAAGGACAGTTTACGCTATATTCTGGTCAATGGCGTTGTATTCACTGAGCTTGGGTATCAATACTATGGCCCGGTGGACGGACATGATATCAAAAACCTGATCGAGATACTCCGACAGGTGAAAGAGCGAAAAGGCCCGGTTATCCTGCATGTGCTGACGCAGAAAGGTAAGGGGTATAAACCGGCTGTTGAGAATGCTACCGCTTTCCACGGTATCGCGGCTTTTGACAGGGAAACCGGCAGGACCGGTGATCCTGACAAAGAAGCGCCCTCCTATACGGATGTATTTTCTTCTACCTTGATCGATCTGGCAAGAGAGGATGAACGGATTCTCGCCGTTACCGCAGCCATGGCGGACGGTACGGGATTGGAGCGCTTTCGGCAGACGTATCCCGGTCGCTTTTTTGATATCGGCATAGCCGAACAGACGGCGGTGAGCTATAGCACGGCCTTGGCGCTTTCCGGATTCCGGCCTGTAGTGGCGATATACGCCAGTTTTCTGCAGCGCGCCTTCGACCAAATGATCCAGGATACCGCCCTTCAGAACGCGCCCCTTCTCTTTGCCATTGACCGCAGCGGGCTTGTGGGGGAAGACGGCCCTACCCATCACGGCGTTTTCGCGCTTTCCTATCTGAACCAAATCCCTAATATGCGCATCCTGCTTCCCCGGGATGAGTATATGCTGCGCGATATGATGCGGCTTGCCTTCAGCCGCTGTGAAGGCCCTGCGGCNCTGTTGTACCCGAAGGGCAAAGGCAGGGGAAACGCCGCTTTCGGACTGCAGACGCCGGGCGCGTACAAGCTCCCGCAATGGGGGAAAGGGCAGCTGCTTCGAAAGGGGTTTCATGTGCTGATTATCGCGG
>WRNN01000026.1 GCA_009776595.1 Clostridiales bacterium | reverse complement strand
CCTCCAGCCTGTCCCTGATCTCGTTGGCCAGCTTGCCCATCACCGGGCGCTCCTCAGCCGACAGGCTCCCCATGTTTCGCAGGACCTGGGTCAGCTCGCCTTTTTTCCCGGTATACTTGAGCCGCAGACTCTCCAGCTCGTCAAGCAAGCCGGAGGCGGCGATTTCCGCCAGCGCCCTCTCCCGCAGCTTGCGCAGATCCTCCCGCAACTCTTCCCGCAACTGTTCCCTTTTGTCGTCTTCCATGTCCTCTTCCTCCCACACATTAAAAAAGGCCCTACGATGAAGTACGAGCCATTTGTATCGCAAAATAAATATTATCACGCTTTGCTTTTCCTGGCAATGCCATTATCCACAGCACCGGACATACTGCGCCGGACATACCTATCGCCGCGTTGTTGTTCACGGGGCGGCAGCTCGTCTTAGCATATGAATCCCGCTATAGATGCCGACAAATACGATGAATATCTCAAGTCGGCCAAGTACCATGCCGACAAGCAGTACTACAAGGGCCGCGCCGGGTAAATCGGGACTCGTCAAGCCGCTGGATATACCCACGGTACCAAAAGCGGAAGCAAATTCATACATGGCTTCAAACAGACCGCAACGGGCGGTCATCGTAAGCAAGAGCGTCCCGACGACAAACACGACCATATAGCTGAAGACAAATCCGACGGTATCGTGAATCAGGGCGGCGTCGATGTGCGTTTTGCCCTGGGCGCGATGGTATGCGGGTATACTGACCCGCTGCGCCGGGGACAGTCTTTCCCTGATGTTTTCTATCGTAATCCGTATCAGCAGGTAGGCGCGAACCAGCTTGATCCCGCCGGCGGTCGAACCGGCGCTTCCGCCGATAATCATCAGTATCATAAGCAAACCTAAAGCGAAAGGTGGCCAAAGGGCATAGTTCATCGTCGAATAGCCGGTCGTGGTAAATGTAGTGACGATGCCAAACAGGGACTTGGCAAAACTGTCGCCTGCCCGCAAGCCAAAATCCCGCATCAGCGAAAAAGCCGCCAGCGGCACAAACACAAGCAGCATCCCGACCATAAACCGCACTTCGCTCATCCGGGACACTTCAACGATTCTGCCTTTAACCAACAAGAGTAAAACGGCAAAATTGCTTGAACCGATAAGCATCAGTACGACGGTAACCATCTCAATGGGGATGCTGCCGTACTGCCCGATACTGCCCTCCTGTGTAGTAAAGCCTGCGGTGGAAAGTGCGGACATGGTATGGCATACCGAATCAAACCAGGCCATCCCAAAGAAGCGATAGACCAGTACGCCGGCTGAGAAAAAACTGCTATAGAGTATAAAAATGGTTCGCGCCGTTTTCTTCAGGTTTGGCTGGATCCTGTCCGGATGGCCTTCCGCACTGTACAGGCTCATATTTTGCTTACCGCGTACAAGCATGGCGATCATGATGATAAAACCAAGCCCGCCGCAGTACTGCATAAACGCCCGGTGAAACAAAAAGATGTGCGGCGTCTCCGTAACGTCCATCACCGTCAGGCCGGTGGTCGTCCAACCGCTGACCGATTCAAACAACGCCAGGTGAAAACGGAGCAAACCGCCCGTCACAAACGGGGCCGCCCCCGCCAGGAAAGCAAAACACCAGGCAAACAACACGGGCAGACTCCCTCTTTGCATCGGGGACTGCCATTCCGTAGCGGGCGTTTCCCCGCGACCGGAATACAGGCATACCATTAATCCGGCGAAAACGGAAAAGCACGAAGGAAACAAAAAGGCGGACGCAAAACGCGCGTCCTCCGGATAAAACCATATCACCCAAAGCGGCGCAGCCACCAGCAAACCAACGAGGAGCATGAGCTTTCCGTAGATACTCCCGCCGGCGATACGTTTATGCAACGCGCTTCACCGTCCCGTCAATTCCAACACCGCCGCCGTCTCATGTTCATCCGTGGATATGAGCAGGAGTTCATCCCCGGCAAGGATGCGGGTGTCGCCCCGCGGTATCATACTTTTATCACCGCGCAGTACGCAGCCTACGATCACGTCACTTGGCAAACTCAGTTCCCAAAGTTTTTTATTGGCAGCGGGCGCGGTTTGGGATATAGGCACCTGCGCGATCCGGATATGGCCTTTCCCCACGGGTACAAGCGCCGCGATTTCATCCAGCAGCGCCTGTTGCTCGATAATTCCCGCGATCGCGGTGATCGCGCACACCACGGAGTCAATCCCCATCCTGTAGAAGAACTCCGTTTTTTTGGGATCGGAAACAAGCGCGACCGTTTTCTTTACTCGAAATTTTTTCTTGCAAAGCTCACAGATAACCAGATTGTCGTCGTCCCGCCCGGTGAGCGCGATTGCGATTTCCGTGTCATACGCGTTCGCGTCTTCCAGGATAAACGGCTTGGACCCGTCTCCGTGGAACACCTTAAGCTCTTTGATATCAGCCAGCGCTACACAATGATCCATGTTACTGTTTATCGCCGAAACATGGTATCCTCGCTTAATCAACGAAACGGCAAGAAACCTTGTTTTGTGAAAGCCGCCGATGAGCAGCACGCGTTTTTTCACGCCGATTCCCCCTCTGTCTCCGGCACACCCAGCAGTTTATCGATTTCTTTTGTCGACAGCACAGCCGGGCAGATGGTATCGATGGCAAATTCGCGATATACGCAGTCGCGTTCGGGATCATAGAGTCTTGCGATGACCTGGCCGATGCCAAAATGCTCTTTCGCAAGCTGAGCTACCATAATATTAGTATTGTCATTGTTGGTGACGGATATGACGGCAGTAGCCTTTTTGATATCGGCCCGTTCCAGCACCAGCATTTCGGTTGCGTCGCCTGTGACGGTAATCCCGCCAAAGGATGAGGAAAGCTTCCGGAAGGATTCTTCATTCCTGTCAATGATAATCACGTCTCCACCCCCGTCCGATAGGGTATTTGCCAGATTAGCGCCAAGACGCCCGCAGCCGACGACTATGGTGCGCCCAGAGATATCTTTGCCTTTGGAAAAAATACGCATAGTCAACCATCCTCCCATCTGCGCGGTGTTTGTTGTTACCGCCATGATAGTAGATAAGCCGTGAGTGCGATGTGAGAAAAATCGTTTTTGTGTGAGAATTTTGTGAGTATAGACAGCAGAGCGCCCCGCCGTCGAGTGGGGTGCTCTGCTGATCGTGTCCGTAATAATTTTCGTCTATCCGGCTTCTGTCACTTTCAGGCCGTTTTTGAGCGCTTCGTTATTGGCATCGGTCACGACAGCCTCTCCCGCGGTAAGCCCCGACTCGATCACATACGACGTCCGGAGCTCCATCCCTTTCACGACGGGCACTGGTAAGGCTTTGCCGTCCCGTATGACCCAGACCATGTCGCTGCCGTCGTCCTGAAACAAGGCGGTTTTGGGGATCGTCAATTTATTCTCCTCCCTGTACACGATAAACCGGACGTCCACATCGTAGCCGGCGCCCAATGTGATATCGGCGGCGGAAGCCGGATCCGGCGTCACCCTGACCTTAACCCTTCGTTCCTCCAGTCCCAGGGCGGAGAGCCGTATTTCCGCGTTGGACTCCACTTGGTCCACACGGCCTGCAAATTCAAGATTTCCCTCGCGCCGCTTCAGGGTCAGTGCCACCTGGTCCCCGGGCCTGACGCTGCTCACATCCCGGGTGGAGACATAGACTTCGATCGCGCCGCCTTCAAGCACGGTGATGACCGCGACGGGTGCTCCGGCTGTGATATAATTGGTCCCCTTGGCATACAAGCCCGTAACCACCCCGCTGACCGGCGTCCGTACGTGACAGTTTTCGATATCTTTTTCCAACTGCGCGATGCTGATCTCTTCAGCCTCGATCAGCGCCCTATAGTAGTCCGCCAGACCGCTCGCACCCGCGCCGGCGGCGATCACCGCGAGCTGCTGTTCGTTGGCTTCCAGGGCGGACGCGTACTGCGCCACCAGTGCGCTGAGATTGTCCACATCGATTTTGGCAAGCGCACCCGCCTCATACAGCAGTTCTGCCCGCGCGAGGTCTTCTTGGGCAACTTCGAGATTTCGCCGGTTTTGTGCGATCAGGATCGTCTGGAGACGCGTCTGCTCGCCTATGCCGGCGTTACTGCTTCTCTGCTGCGATTCTGCCGCCCCGACCTGCGCCTCATACCCCCTGATGCTGCCGCGGATCCGCTCTATACCCTGCTGCATGGGTTCCGGATCGACTACACAGAGCACGTCTCCGGCACGCACAGACTGCCCCTCCGCGACGCTGACTTCGAGGAGTCGGCCTTGCACCAGCGGGTATACGGTGAGTATATTCCCTGCAGCGTACAGACCCTGCTCTGTGAAGCTTAATTCGGCTGTCCCAGGTATGACCTGCGTCAGTGCGACGGGCGTTGGCATCATCGCGTAGTACAAGCCGCCGCCGACGGCGACAAGAATCGCAAGGCCCAAGAGTATACGTTTTACGTTCTTTTTCATAAAGCCTCTCCCTATTCCCGTTCTTTTAGTACTTCCACCATATCAAACTTTCGAATTCTCCTCTTTGCCGACCATCCCGACAGCAGGATGGCGGCGGCGCTGCCTGCCACGCCCGAAGCATAGGCGGACACCGGCAGGACGGACGGCATGGAAAAGGAAGTCGTTTCCATCATCGCGTTCATTCCCATATTGAGATATTGGACAAACGGTACGCCCAGAATCATGCCAAGGAAACCGAGTATCCAGTATTCGAAATTCATTATGCCGGATATCTCGTCGACAGTGAGCCCGATGACCCGAAGCGTAGCGTATTCCCGCTTGCGTTCGGCAAGGGATATCGTCGAGGTGTTATAGATAATGGCGAAACCCACCAGCGCGGACATTACCTGGAGGACGAGATACATACTGGAATAGATACCCATCATATCGCGGAGTTTGGTCAGTGTACTGTCCTTATCGTCCACGGAAGGAACGTATATGCTATCCCTGAGGTAGTCTTTCAGGTATGGCAGATCGTCCGTATTCAGGATGATGGATGTCGCCGTCTTCGGGATTTGCAGAAGATCGGACAGGGCGCCAATCTCCATATAGCAGCCGCCGCCCATATTCTGCTCGATTACCCGCGACACGATGATCGGTACATCTTCATCCAGCAAGGGGGAAGCTATATAGACCGTATCCCCGGCTACAACGTTCAGATTGTCCGCGAGGGTATTGCTCAAGATCACACTGTCAGCGGGAGGCGGATATTCGACCATCGTGACGGTGTCGCAGATGCGGTATAGGGACGAAGAAGCCTGGATCCCGGTCAGCAGGCTTCCCTCGCGCAAATGCTTATGCCTGATCTCCGCCGGCATCTCCAAAAGGCCCTCTGCCAAGTATACGGCATCGATGGCATAGGCGCTCTCTACCGCCGTATCGTAGGGCAGCGGCCTGACCAGGGGGAGCTTTACCCCATACCGTTGGACATAGGTGTACTGGCTGAACATGATTTTGTCGATCAGACCGTTAAAGCTGCCTGAGATACACAAAAGCCCGAAGGAAAACATCACCCCGATGACGACAAATCCGGAGCGCATCCAGTTTCTCGTGATACTCCGCAGCGCCATGCTGCCCCTGGATGTCAGGACATAACGCAGGACCTTTATCTTGCCGACCGGATCGTATTTGATCGGCGGCGGATTTTCCGGTCGCATCGCTTCGGCAGGTATCAGCCGGATGGACTTTAGCGCACCCATAAAGGCGCCCAGCATCCCGCCGGACACAGCCAGCAACATGCCAACGACGAAGTACAGCGGTCGACTCTCCTCCGAGAGCGCAGGCATTTGAAAATACTCCATAAACATATAGAAATAAAATTCTGCCAAAAAGTAGCCCATGATACTGCCGGCGACGCCGCCGGCGACGCCGGTGACAGCCCCGTAACACATGTAGTGCGCGACGATCTGCAGACGGGAATAACCGAAAGCCCGCAGCACGCCGATCTGTGTCCGCTCCTGCTCGATGACACGTTTCATCATCAGGTACAGTACTATCGCGGCGATCAGGACAAAGATCATTGGCAGGGACGCCGCCATAGAGCGTATACCGGAAATCTCCAGGTCGACAAACGAATAACTCAGGTGATCTTTTTTATCGATCAACTCCTTGAGTCCATAAGGCGTGAGCGCGTCCTCCAGGAAAACCTTCACCTCATCAAAGGTATATCCTTCCGTCAACGTCAGTACAACGCTGTTTCCCACGCCGCCCGCGTTGGTCAGGGAAGCCATACTGTCCGGCGTAATATACCCGATACCAAAGCCGCTGTTATCCGGGAGCAGATCCGTCGCGTTTTTTGTGACATAGATATTTTCTGGACTCAGGGCTGTGGCGCAAAAGGTAAAGATAAAGGTGCGGCCTTTGTAAATAACGCGTATTTCGTCGCCGGGAACGAGCCCGTGCGCCTTGACGAAGGCCGGATTCAGGATGATGTCGCCCGGCGCCGACCACTCGCTACCCTCGATGAGCAGCCGGTTAATCACTGAGCCTCGCGGGTCTGCGGATATAAGCCGCATGGTGACGGTCTCCCCTTCGTCCGGCGTCTCAGCCATGACTTCCAGTATATATCTTGCCTCAGCCGCCTCGATGCCGTCAGCCTCCGTGAGGCGCTCCGTCATACCAACAGGGATCGCATCCACCCGGGCAAAGATATCGCTCATACCGTAGTCCCTGTAGAAGCCGAGGGCCGAAGAAGCCAGCCCTGCCCCGGCTGTATTCATCGCGGTAAACATAAGGACGCCGATGGCAATGAGAAACATGCAAGCGAGATAAGAGCGTTTATTGGCCCAGATCGCACGCACTGCTTTTCTAAACAGCATTTACCAGCTCACCTCCTCAGGGGCGAGCGGATTTTCGTTGACCTGTATGCTGTCAATCAAACCGTCCCTGACATGAAAGACCCTGTCGCCTATCTTTCCGAAACCGGCGTTGTGCGTGATAATCATGACTGTTTTTTTATAGTTTTGGTTAAAATCCTTGAGGATACGAAGCACTTGGATGCCGGTTTGGAGATCCAGGGCGCCTGTCGGCTCGTCGCAGAGCAGCAAAGACGGGTTTTTTCCGACGGCGCGGGCGATAGCGACGCGCTGCTGCTGGCCGCCGGATAACTGCGACGGGAAGTGGTCTCCCCGGTCGGAGAGCCCGATATCCTCCAGGAGTCTGTCTGCCGGGATCGGGTCGTCAGCCAGCTCCGAGGCGAGTGCGATATTCTCCCTCGCCGTCAGGTTTGGGATGAGATTGTAGAATTGAAATACAAAACCGACCGCTCCCCGGCGAAACAGGGTTAGCTCCTTCTCCGATGCGCGTGAGATATTCTTTCCGTGAAACAGGACATCACCCGACGTCGGCGCGTCGATCCCGCCGATAATATTCAGCAAGGTACTCTTACCGGATCCGCTGGGGCCCAGGATTACGACAAACTCTCCCTCGTAAATCGCAATACTCACGCCACGCAAAGCGTGTACAGTGACCTCTCCCATGATGTATTCCTTTGTGAGATTGTTGATCTCCAGGATTTTATCCATGGACGACTCCTTCATGTTTGAAGCGGCAGATCGTTACGCGTGCATATNAGTATATCACATTTGTTGTGAGAAAGATGTGAGAATTGAAATCCGGAACCGCTCCGAAGCCACTCCGAAGCCACTGCGGTAACTTTTCAGGGCTTGCCCTCATTCATCGACCATCCGGTATCCGACGCCGATTTCCGTCATCACATATCGGGGTTTTGCCGGATTTTTTTCGATTTTCCTGCGCAAGCCGGCCATAAGCGCCCGGAGAGCNTGTGTGTCCGTACCGTAACCTACGCCCCATATCTCACGGATAATACTGCCCGTCGTCAGTACCTTCCCGATGTTTTTGAATAAAAGGGACAGCAGGCTGTATTCCATCGGCGTTAAGTGTATCTCTTCCCCGTCAAGACGGACCAGACGCCTTGCCAAATCCATTTGCAGACCGCCGACGACCAGTACCGCCCGTGTTTCCTGGTTACCCTGCCTGTAAATATGGCGCAACGCTACGCGGATTCGCGCCATCAATTCGGTCGCCGAAAAGGGTTTTGTGAGATAATCGTCTGCGCCGCTATCCAGCAAGTCGGCTTTTTCCCTGTCCTGGTCTCTCGCGGAAATCACGATGACGGGCATATCCGACCATTCGCGCAATTTCCGCAGTACTTCCACCCCGTCCAAATCCGGCAAGCCCAGGTCGAGCAGCATGATGTCCGTCTGCTTCGCGATCAGTGCGGCCAGCGCTGTTTTGGCGTCTCCGGCGGTCAGGCAGGCAAAACCTTCATTTTTCAGCGCATAACAGATAAAACTCTGAATCTGCGCATCATCTTCGACGACCAGGACTGTTTCACTGTGTGGGTTCATACGCCGTCTCCTCCAAGGGCAGGGAAAAGAGAAACTCGGCGCCCGGGCCGTCGGTACGGTTTCGGGCTTCGATACTCCCGCCATGCGCTTTGATGATTGTTTCACAAATAGTAAGCCCCAGTCCTATCCCCCGGTTTCCCTCCGGGGTATTCGCATGTGAAGTGTAGAACATCTCAAAAATGTTGGGTAAATCGCTTTTGGGTATGCCGACGCCGCGGTCACGGACGACAAAGCGCGCTATGTGTGTTTCCTTGTCTTGTTTTACGATAACACTGATTTCCTGACCGGATGCGGTATGTTTGATTGCGTTGTCCAGCAGGTTGATGATAACCTGTATGATCAATCTGGCATCCATCGGGACAAGCAGGAGCTCATCCGGTATGTCTACTACGATTTCATGATCAGGAGAACGGGAAGATACTTGTCCGACAGCTTCTCCGATCACTTCTTCCACCGCTTCCATTTGTTTACATATAGACAGTTTTCCATCCTGCAGACGGGTCAGGTTCAGGATGTTTTCAACCAGGGAATGAAGCCAATGAGCGTTACTTTGGATCGCGAGCGCGAGCGGATAACGAGGGTCTTCCTCTCCCGTCATATCGATAAGCATTTCCGCAGTCCCCATCATCCCGGACAACGGCGTGCGTATGTCGTGGGATATGGAACGGAGCAGATTGGCGCGATAACGCTCCCTGGCGATTTCTTCTCCCGACTTGATGCGCTGCTCCATAGAACGGAACCTGTCCATAGCCAGAGCGGTGCTTTCGATCATCGATCGCAGTAAGCCCTTTTGCGCCTCATTCATGCTCGTTGCGCAGTCGCCGGGAATACGGATAACGCCTAAAATGTTTTCCCGTCCGTAGATCGGCCAGTCGGTAAACTCTGATCCTACATCATAGCCTGTGCGGAGCCCTTCTATGCGATGCTTGATCGCCTCGGGATCCGCGATCTCCCGCCGAACCTGTTTTCCTCCGAGCATCCGCTGGACAAAGCTGTTTTCGGGTTCATTATTCTCGTTGAAGCAAAGGCAGCCGGCATGACAGGAAAAGCAGGCGCCGATCGCATAGGCGGCGATCCCCGCGATATCGTGCATATCCTTTGCGTCGGTCAAGCGGTTTGTCAGGTCATAGACCGCCTTTGTCTCCGCCTCTTTTTCCTGTGCGTCAACCGCGCTGCGCTTGGTCTGCGAGGTCAGGATACCTGTGATCAGGGCGGTAATCGTCATGGTGGCAAAGGTCACAATATAATTCGGGTCATTGACGGAGAAAGTAAAAACCGGCTCGGCAAAAAAGTAATTAAACAAAAAGGTCGCCAGGCCTGAAGCGATAAATCCAAAAAGCAGGCTTTGCGTCAGCCATGCTGTGATCAGGACGGCAAGGAGGTAAACCACGACGACATTTGTGTCGGGAAAACGAATCAGGCGAAACAAGTACCCAACGCCGGATGCGGTAAGGAAAACTGCCGTCATCAGGAGTGTGCTCCTCAGATAATTCTTGTTATCGTCACCGGCTTGCCTTTCCATCGTAAACCCCTGTTGTAAAACTCCGCAATTCCGCTGAAAATGTCAAAGACAACGGACCGGTATGATCGAATTTTCCCTGTCCAGTGGAATAAAATCATTTCGCAGGCAGACGATACCGCCATTCCCAAGCGTCTTCCCGCTTTTGCGCAGCACGTCAAACACATGCGTCAGGCGTTTGTCCGGACTGGACGTTTTCTTTATCTCCAGAGGATACAGCACGCCGTCTGCCTCCCAAAGCAGGTCGATTTCCTTTCCGTCCTTATCCCTGTAGTAATATAAATAAGGCGCTTTACCACTGTTATGATACCCCTTTTTGATTTCGGACACCACATAATTCTCCAGTATCGCGCCGTCTTGGGCGCCGTGCATAAGGGTTTCCATACTATACCAGCGAGCAAGGTACGCCACCAGCCCGCTGTCATAAAAGTATAGCTTCGGGGAT
>WRNN01000025.1 GCA_009776595.1 Clostridiales bacterium | reverse complement strand
CAACNCTTGGTACTGCATATACCATGCGAATAACGGATTTGACCAGCCCATAATAGGTAAGCAGGATTTTGTGATAGGCGCCGGTATTATGCAGGTGGGTCTGCTGCTCTTCGAAATACAATCGATCAATTTGACTCATAGCCTGCATCGCCTGATGCATCGCTTCCAAGGCGCCCTTAAAATATTCATCGAATTTTCTTTTGCATGTCCCTATAAGGTCTGCGTCTCCGTCTTCATAAGCCTCCTTATACTCCTTGGCGCTGGTCAGCACGGCATTGAGAGCGACTTTTAGCTGAAGCTCCAGGTCGTTCTGGAGGACGTTTCTAAAAGGTAATGCCATGATACGTTGGTAATCCTTAAGCAGCCGATACATGACTTGTTGTATATAAACAATATCCCCTTTCTTTGCATGCCCACCCCCATGGAGTATACAGTCTTTCATTTCACGATATGCTATTTTGATAAAATCACTCATGGAGGGCTGTTCCAAAGGGGTGAAGTTGTTAGGGAGATGCTGGTTTTCTGTGGATGCTGTATCATCGCAAATAGCTCTGCCGCTAAACTCATCCATCGGCGAATGCAACAATGTACAGGATTGAATCACCGCATCTTTATATTTCTCGTTCGCATAATTCATCATGCCACCTTTATTAAAATAGTCTGTCAATTTCATTGCAGAAGCGCGGCAAAAGAGGGCAATGTCATATTTTCCGATACGATAAAGTATATTAGCATCTGCGTCGTTTTCATTGACGCTATCTCTGATTTTCTCGATATAGTTAAGCCCCTGCTGCGTTCGTGTTGTAAAACATATCTCAAGCCTTGTGGCGCCCCAGTCCGGCTCGGCTAAAGCAAATTTGTTCATGGTCAATATTGAATAGGAATTCACAGAAAAGGTCTTGCCTTTATAATTATTCTGAATAAGAGCAGAAACCGAATGCCTGAACTTTCTCACGAAACGCTCAATTGCGGGATAGCTGTCAGACCATGATAGCACGCAAAGATCCTCCGGGCCAAGTACACGGAGAATCGCCGCTTCCACTTCGCTCTCTTTCGACAAGATATCTTGTATTCCCCTTGCTTCTATGTCTGCAGCGAAAGGTTTCGGATTCCTTTCTCCTTCTGAGGATTCCTGTTCTGCGGAATCGTTGGGTGATTCGTCGTTCAAATTGAGCATGGTAATACAGCCAAAATGTTTTACTTGGCTTAGGCCAAATTCTTCTGCAGGGCCTCTGTAATCGTTATGGAACTGCGCCTTTATCTTCGAGAGCGATTTTTCCTGCTCGATGTTTGCAGGCGAATACAGCATCAGCTGTTTACGGTTGCCAAGGAACTCCGGATTCTTTGTTGAGGCAATTTGTATGAAATCTTTGAAATCAGTAATAACATCCAATTGCATCCTGCCGAAATACCCTAAGCAAGCGATCGCCTGATTCGCCGATTCCTCATCGCGCATCGGTTTTCTACTCAAGTAATGCTTCAGAAGACAAAGTATATAGCCCTTCATATCCGTTCTCTCCCTACAATATGTCATTGCCTGTTATTTTCATATTTGCACAAAAAAGAAACTGTCCTAGCTTTGCCGTGATAGTTCCTGTTCTGGTATTTTCTATATATATCATATATTAATAATTTATGCTACTCAATATGCTATGAAGATTGCGTTTCATCAGAAAATGCATTATAGATCCCCATGCCGGAAATATACCCACCTTTTCTTTCCAGTCTTATACTGGTCTCATCCACATCATAAAATGAATTGTGTTTAATTAGGTTTTTCGGTTCCTTTCGCTTGGGAAGTTTCAATTGAAGTATATCAATGTCAAGAGATTCGTTTTCCAAAAACTTCATCAAATTGCCATCCCTTTTAAGGCAGGTTATGTTTTGCAGTCCCCTATCTGCCCTACTTTATGCTATTTCTTAGGCTCTGAATATTGCATTTCGTCAGGAAATGCATTATAGATCCCCATGCCGGAGATGTACCCACCTTTTCTTTCCATTCTTATATTAGACTCATCCACATCATAAAACGAATTATGCTTAATTAAGTTTTTAGGTTCCTTTCGCTTGGGGAGTTTCAATTGTAGGTTGTCAAGCCTAAGAGATTCATTTACCACAAATTTCATCAATCCATTCCTCCTTTTAAGGCATACTGTGTGTGGCAAGCACATAAGCCGCTATACTTTTAAATCTATTATTATATCACGATAAAGAGACTCTGTCTAACAAAAGCGCTCACTCATTTATTCGTTTATACCATTTTCAATGGGGCTTTGTCAAGATTTTTTTCCCAAATAGGCGCTATAACACGATAACAAAACCCCAGAAGCTTTGCCGCATACGCGCAAAACTTCCGGGGCTTTGTTTTACTTTCGGTCATGAATAAGCGCTTCCATCTTTTTTGGCTTTTTGTTGCCGGATCCGGCGCCCTCTTCTTATTTCTTAATGTATTGTTTGAATAATCTGGTAAAGGGCGTTTTGATGTTCATCAGCTTAACGGCGTTGCCGCCCAGGATCAGGTTGAGATCGTCCTGGGGAATATTCAGGCGGCCAACTTCCCTCAAAGCCCATCCGAAGATGTCGATTTGATGGGCGGGCAGGCCGATATTGATATTCTGGTCGCAGAAGGTCTCCGGGGTGCAGCCGGGCATCCAGGATTGGGGAGTGGAAGCCGCGCCCCAGTCGGTGCCCCAGAGCAGCTTTTCACAGCCGATGTTGGGATCCTTCAGGGGCCTCTCGTATAATTCCGCCCACCATTGGCCGCATTCCAGATAGAGATTATGGTGACTGCGGGCTACCGCCAGGCATTGCTCGTAGATGTCGGTCCGATAACCGCTGCCTTCAATGCCCGCATGCTGCAGGATAATGGGAACGTCCGGATAAGTGGCAGCAACTTCGCCGGCCAGGAAAGGGTTGGAGTGGTCATGCTCGAAATGGCCCTGTCTGGCTGCGGATTGCGCGGCGCCCGCGTAACCGGCAGGGAAGCCGCAGTGATAGGTCACCAGGACCTTGTATTTCTTTGCCAGTTCCATAACCTGGCAGATCTCTTCAAAGCGCTCGGACCATCCGCCGGGGCAAACCCTGTGCGAACCGGGCATTCCTTCCCCGATGCCGACATACATCCCCGTGTCGAGTTCCCGCTCCAGCTCCTCGATTGCAGCTTTGATCGTCCATTCTTCCTGCCCTTCGTTGTTCTTTCTCCGGGTCTCGACATCCAGTACGAAAGCGGCAAAGCGATCCGGATTCCGCTTCACGATTTCCTTGTCGATGGTGTTGGTCATGGCAAACGCGGGCTGTATCACGCATACGTCGATGCCGTATTTATCCATGTGATACAGTAGCCTGTCATCATTGGCGTAGGTATCGACTGTGTGCATGCCGGTGCTGAGCGCAGAGAATTCAGAAGCTACATCCCTGGATTGCAGCCTGAAAGCATGTCTTTGCGCGTGAACATGTGTGTCAACAACAAAAATACCTCTTCCCAAACCCATTTCTCTTCCTCCTCTTCATTCTGTGTTTGTTTTCACGACGAAAATAATTACACATTTTCATCCTTATAGTAACAAATAAAGGCGATTTGCACAACCTGGACAATCATAGATTCTGCGAGGCGGCTGCTTGTCGTTTTGGTGTTTAACCTGCTTATAGCGCCGTGCCTGCCGGATAATTTATTGAAACTGCAAAAGCTCCTCATACCTTCGAGGGGCTTTCAGGTTTGAGCGGTATTTCTGTCATATATTGGTATCTGATTTCCCGGGAAATAGCGGGGCAGTCCTTTGCATGCCCGATGTAACTCCTTGATTTCATTAAGATTTCACAGATAACTTGTCCGAGGGGAAGAAAAATGCGGTATTTTCAGTCAACCTATTGACCTTCGAGCGCTTGAACCATTTACAATAAATATTGAGAATTCGTCAGGCGGCGCAATACGAAGAAAGAGCCGCCATCAATATAAGGAGGAATGATTCAAATGGAAAACGTTTTTAAAAAAGAGACCACCCACGCTGATTTCTGCTGGGAAAGTCTTGGAGATATCAAGACGGGGCGAGGCGACCTGGGAGAGGAAATGCCGGTACTTGTCTACCGGCTGATGCAATACACAATGCTGGACGTACTCAGCAAGGCGCATGGTGCGGACATGGCGAACGAGTATTTTCGCCGGGCCGGGTTTTTGGCGGGCGTTGAATTTTCCAAACATGTCTTAGACAAGAGCCTGGATTTCAACGCCTTTTTCGCCAATTTGCAAAGCGCATTAGAGGATTTGAAAATCGGGATTCTGCGCATGGAAGCTTTTGATCCGGATACCGGAAGTATTGTACTCACGGTCGGGCAAGACCTGGATTGCAGCGGGCTGCCCATCACGAACGAAAACGTATGCATCTATGATGAAGGCTTTATTGCCGGAATCCTGGAAGACTATACCGGCAAGAAATATGAAGTCCGGGAAGTGGATTGCTGGGCGAACGGCGACAGGGTCTGCCGCTTCAGCGGAACAATTACGGCGTAACGACACGGGCGCATCCGGAATGCGTATCAGGATATATTTAACTTTGTACAGGAGGGCTATGTGATGGATACTGTTGCTGAAATCCTATTTCAATATTTACGGGATGTGATCTACGATCCCGCAAACGCATCGTTGGATCTTGAGAAACTGCCTGAGAGCTTCCAGGATTTCGGCAACGGGCTCCGCTATTTCGCTACCTGCGTGATGGAAACAAAGTCATTGGCCCTGGCCTTGTCCAAAGGCGATCTGAGCGGCAAAGTGCCACCTCGGGACAACGAGATAGCCGCCCCGCTGAAATCCTTGCACGCGTCGCTGCGGCATTTGACCTGGCAGACACAGCAAGTCGCAAACGGCGACTACCAGCAGCGCGTGAAATTTATGGGGGACTTTGCCATTGCGTTCAATACGATGGCCCAACAACTGGAGGAGCGGAAGAAAAAGAATACTCGCGAGAAGTCTAAACTTCAGCAATACATCAATCTGCTCCTTCTTAACACACCGAACATCATTCTTGTGCTGGACACAAAGGGGAAAGCAGTTCTGGCCAGTGAAGCCTATAGGCAATGCAGCGGCATGCTTCCAGAGGACGAGCTGCAGGGCAGGACTTTCCGGGAACTGTTTTCCCCTATCGCCTCGGAAGAATTTCTACAATCTATNGAGTCCCTGTTNCGCGAAGTAGCTGCCTGCGGGCAGATGGCNACCACAGAACTAAACCTGGACTTCGGCCAGGGTGAAGGAGAAAGAAGCTACCTCATTGATATAGCCTCCATGCATTGCGAAAACGGGAAAGAGATGGGCGCGGTAGTTGTTTTTCATGATATGACGGACATCATACTGGCCCGGCGGGAGGCGGAACACGCCTGTGAAATCGCCGAACAGTCCACCCGCGCAAAATCGGAGTTCCTTGCCATGATGAGCCATGAAATGCGCACGCCCATGAACGCGATCATCGGCATGACCTCNATCGGAAAGAGCGCGCAGGATATGGAAAAGAAGGACTATGCGTTCCAGAAAATCCAGGATGCTTCGACCCATCTGCTGGGCGTTATCAACGATATCCTGGACATGTCCAAAATCGAAGCGGATAAATTTGAACTGTCCTGCAGCGCGTTTTCCTTTGAAACTATGCTGGACCATGTCGTCAATCTCATCCAGTATCACGTGTCTGAAAAGAAGCAAAACTTCATCGTAGACATCGACCGGGACATTCCCCCCCATGTGGTCGCGGATGAACAGCATTTGAAGCAGGTGATTATGAACCTCCTCTCCAACGCTGTGAAGTTTACGCCGGTCGANGGNAAGGTCACGCTGACGGTCAAAAAGCTGGACGAAGCGGANGGCTTCTGTACCATCCGCTTTAGCGTTACAGACACGGGAATCGGGATATCCGAAGAACAGATGGAATGCCTGTTTCAACCCTTTGTGCAGGCTGACGGAAGCATTTCCCGCAAATTTGGCGGTACCGGTCTCGGCTTGTCCATCTCGAAACGTATTATTGAAAAAATGGGCGGGTCGATCCAGGTTGAATCCGAGATTGACAAAGGTGCATCCTTTTTCTTTGAAGTCAAGCTGGAGATATCTCCGGA
The DNA here is from genome assembly GCA_009776595.1 of Clostridiales bacterium. Taxonomy (GTDB): domain Bacteria; phylum Bacillota; class Peptococcia; order DRI-13; family UBA5745; genus WRMS01. Next base: position 4,260 of record WRNN01000025.1, on the reverse strand, counting down.
TACTGTCGCCAATACAACGGCGGAAACACACGCTTCAGACAATATATTCGAAGGAAAACACATGCTTATCGCGGAGGATGTGGACGTGAACCGGGAGATCATCGCGGCGCTCCTTGAGGATACCGGCGTAACGATCACGTTTGCCGTCAACGGAGCGGAGGCGGTGGATAAATATATTTCCGACGCGCAGGCATACGATCTGATCCTTATGGACATTCAGATGCCACAGATGGACGGTTACGAAGCGACGAAGCGCATCCGGGCCTCCGGTTTGCCGGGCGCCGGCAGTATCCCCATCATCGCCATGACCGCCAATGTTTTTCGCGAAGATATAGAACGCTGTCTTGCCGCCGGCATGAACGGGCATCTGGGGAAACCCGTCAATGTCGACGAAGTGATCGAGAAATGCAATGAATGGTTCAACCGGGGTCAACCGGGATTCGTCGGCGGGTAAAAACACCCGCCGCGGCAAGTTTCGTTTCATGCAATAGGAGGAAAAGCCATGGAGCAGCAGGTGAGGATAGCGGATTACGCTGATGAAAAAAAAGAATTGTCTCTGATGCAGCAGATTTGCTCAACACTCCTGTCTTTTGCCAAAAAGCTGGAGAAGCAGGATGGGAGAAAGAACCGGGGCTTGAGCTTAAGGCAGTTTCTGATTCTGCTGACAGTACGGCATACGCCCCCCGGCGAAGCGTCGATGGTCAGGATAGCAAGAAGGCTGGGTACGACCAAGCAGAATATCAATCAAATGATTCCTGTTTTGGTGAAAAATGGATATCTGACCAGAAGCCCTTACGGGAAGAACAGAAAAGGCACATTCTTGCAGGTAACCGATTCCGGGATGAACGCCGTAAAGGAGTATGCAGAGACAGGCACAGCCCATATGGTCGCCATTTTCAATAGTTTCAGCACAGAGGAAATGGAGACGCTTCTGCATCTGCTGCAAAAGCTCCATCGCTACGACGGCGAGGATTATGACGGCTTTGAAAACGATATCCTGCGCTTGTTTGAAAGGGAATACGCGGATACGTTATATGCCATACTGGAAAGCTATAATGTGGGCAAAACGCTGCTTCCGGCGGAAGCGGAAGAGGTAAGCGGCTAGCTTTCTACGAAAGCGTTAGAGATGAGCGGCTAGCGGAAAAGTCAGTTTCCGCCAAACCAAGACGCCGCTTGTTTCATATTTTCGATAACCGGCACGCCAAAGGGGCAGCGTGCCTCGCAACTGCCGCAGGCGCTGCAATCGCTTCCCCTACGGGAAAGAGCGGCGTAGCGGGAAACCAGCGCCGGCGGGATATGTGCAGGATCCAAGCGGGCTATATCCAGACATTGGTTAAGCGCGGCGATATCGATCTCCGCGGGACAAGGCTGGCAATGGCTGCAGTAAACGCAGCTTCCCCGGAAGTCGTTGCGGATGGCGCTGAGGATCGCGCTGTAGTCTTTTTGCGCGTCGTCGAGCTTGAAGTAGGCCATCGCGTCTTCCACTTCCGCCGCCGTCTTGCAGCCTGTCAGCACGCTGGCGACAGATGGCCTGGACAGTGCGTAGTGGATGCACTGCGCGACAGAAAGCGGCGCGGCAAAGGGCGTTTGTTCCGCGGAAAGCAATTTGCCGGCGCCAAGGGATTTCATGACGGTGATGCCGATCTGCTTTCGGGAACAGAGTTTATACAGCTCCGCCCGCTTGGGATCGATGCCCCTGAAGAGTTCCGGCGCAAAGCCTTTATCAAAATGCTTGAGCGTATACTCTTCCGAAGGGAGCATGTCGAAAGCCGGATTGACGCTGAACAGCATGAGCTCCGGCAGGCCTGTGTTGATCACCCGGGCAGCCGTCTCCGGATTATGCGAGCTGAAGCCGATATGCCCGATATAACCTTTGCTTTTTAAACCCGCCACATAGTCGGCGAAGCCGGTTTCAAATATACTCTGATAATCCTTTTCCGAATCCACAAAAAACATCATGCCGAAGTCGATATAGCCGCCGAAGATGCGCAGGAGATCTTCAAAATACCTCTGGATCGTGGGCAGATCCCGGCTGATATCGTAGGATTGGTTGACGTCCGTTGAGCCGACATGCCCCTGTATCATGACGTCGCCGCGCCTGCTCCCCAGCGCGTTTGCGATATTCTCCCGTATCTCTTTGCCCGGCATAAAGACGTCCAGGATGTTGACGCCGTAGGACAGAGCGGCGTCAATGGTTTCCTTTACCTGTNCATAGGGTTTGTGATCTAAATGTTCACANCCAAGCCCGATCACGCTGACGCGTCTGCCTGTATTGCCAAGCTCCCTGTATTCCATGGAAAGCACCCCTCGTATTATAGATTTGCGGGGAGTTTTTTTATGACTTCCAGCCCCCGCAACCCCGGATTCATATTAGTGACTTACTCCCCAACAACATCAATTTAAAACAAGAAGTTAAAAGTGTCAGTCGCTAACGCTGCGGTAATGCAGCGCCGCGAAGCGGAAGGCATGAGCGACATGCGCGCGAATGCCAACAGGGTATGGGACAGCGTCCCATGTAGCATTCATCTCAGGCTGCGCAGCTTTGGGTTATGGGCGTAGCTCATCTTAGGATGTAAGTATCTACGAGTATCTTCAGGCCGATCAGCACCAGGACGACGCCGCCGGTACGCTCGGCGACAGATTGATATCTTGCGCCGAATACACTGCCTACCTTAACGCCGGCCATGGAAATCACAAGGGTTGTCACTCCGATAAAAGTAACGGCCGGCAGTATGCTGACCCGAAGGAAAGCGAAAGAAACGCCCACAGCCAGAGCGTCGATGCTCGTGGCGAAAGCGAGAGGAATCATGTACGAGAAACGCAAAGCGCTCTCTGCGCCGGGTGCAGTATAGCCAGGTGCAGTATAAAGGGAATCCTCTTTGCCGGAAGAATCCTCGTTGACGGAGGCATTCTCTTTTTTCATACTCTCCAGTATCATTTTGCCGCCGAGGAAGGCGAGCAGACCGAAAGCGATCCAGTGGTCATAGGCGGCGACGATTTCAGCAAATAAGGCGCCCACCATATAGCCGATTGCCGGCATACCCGCCTGAAACAGGCCGAAATACAAGCCGACGATCAAACTCATTTTCAGGGAAGTATGCCGGGCGCTAAGGCCAATACATATAGCCACAGCGAAAGCGTCCATGGACAGCCCTACGGCAAGCAGGAATAGCTCGGCAAAGCTCATACGCCGACCTTCTGAAGGCTTCTTTTATTTCTTAACAGCTTGATCACAGACACGATAATGCCGACTATACAAATACCGGAGGAGATCAGAAACGCGTTGCGCATACCNAATATAAAGGCGTCTTCCATGCCGCTTCCCTGCACGTAGCCNGTAACGCGATAACCGAGTACACTGCTCATCCCGCCGTATAGAACCACAGTACTGAAGGAGACGCCGGCAGTCCAGCCGACATTCCGTATAGCCTGGCTGGCGGAACCGCCTATGCCCAGTTTATCAGGGGGGATGCTGGACATGATCAGCGCATTATTGGGCGCCTGAAAAAGCGCGTTGCCGAAATTGATGACACTGAGATACAGGACCATGATGATCACAGGGGAGGTCTTTGTCAAGGTCGACATTAACAGCAAACCGCCGCAGTTCAGGAACTGCCCGACAAGCGCCAGTTTTTCACCGCCTATCCTGTCGCTCAATATCCCGCTGAGGGGCGTGACCAGGATCACGATAATGGGCGATATGGACATATACATCCCGGCTATATTGACAGGGGTATTCAGCACGCCTTGCATATAAAAAGGGATGACGATACTGAAACAGGAATTCGAAAGGCCCAGGATGAGAGAAGTCAGGATATTGACAGAATACAACGGGTTTTTAAACAGCTTGAGGTCGAGCAGCGGCGCTTTGCTCTTTTTCTGCACGATAAAGAAGGCGGTAAAGGCGACGACAGATAAGCCCAAACCCGAAAGGATGACGAGGCTCGTATATCCCGCATTGTAGCCCTCCTGCAGAGAATACAGAAGGGGAACGATCGCCACCGCGTATAGAATCGCGCCCGGGTAATCCACTTTTTCTTTCTTTTCGGGTGTATCTTTCGGAAAATACCGGATACCCAAAATGATAGCCAGAATGGCGATAGGCACTTTCAGCAGGAAGATATAGCGCCAGTCCATATAGGCTACGATCAGGCCGCCTACTGTAGGCCCGGCCAGGCTTCCCAGAGATATGGCGCCGCCGTATATGCCCAAAGCCCTTCCGCGCTGATTCTGGGGAAACACCATGGCAATGATGCCCTG
>WRNN01000024.1 GCA_009776595.1 Clostridiales bacterium | reverse complement strand
GCGACGTCTATCTCGCGTCGAAACTTGTCGGGGAAACCGGCTTCGCCATTGGCGTCGATATGACGAAGGAACAAATCGAAACTGCCGCGAAATATCAGGAAGAGCAGCGTGAACGCTTTGGATTCAAAGCTTCCAATGTGAAGTTCATACAGGGCTATATCGAGGATTTAAAATCCCTCGGCATGGAAGACAATAGCGTGGACGTCGTCATTTCAAATTGTGTGATCAACCTATCTCCCGCAAAGGAGCAGGTTTTCAAGGAAATCTATCGCGTGCTCAAACCGGGCGGCGAGCTTTACTTTTCTGATGTATTTGCCGACAGGCGCATAGCGGAGACACTGGCTGCCGACCCCGTGCTGCGCGGGGAGTGCCTGAGCGGCGCGATGTATATCGAGGATTTCCGCAGGCTCATGGCAAAGACCGGCTGGGCTGATTTCCGATACACAAGCAACTGCGGGATCACACTGGATGAAGGGGATATTTTTGAAAAAATTGGATTCGTATCCTTCTCGTCGCGCACGATTAGGGCCTTCAAACTGGGAGACCTGGAAGATATATGCGAGGATTACGGCCAGATCGCGATATATGACGGAAGCATAACGGGATATCCGCATTATTTCGACCTGGACGACCATCACCGCTTTTTTACGAATAAGCCCATGCTGGTCTGCGGAAACACAGCGTCGATGCTGTCGAACACCCGCTATGGCAAGGCATTTAAAGTGATCGGCGACCGGTCGATCCATTTCGGCGCGTTTGCGGGCTGCGGAACGGACAGCGGCGATGATACTGAGGAATGCGCTTCCGGTTCATGCTGCTAAATTTGTACAATGAAGGATGTAATATGGAGGATGTATTATGGAGGACGTTGTTAAGCAGGCGACGGATTCTTATTGCGGCGGATTGTATTGCTCTCAAGCGATACTCAGCGCCTTTTGCGAAAAATATGGTTTAGACAAGGAAATAGCCCAAAGGATATCGTTTGGACTCAACAGCGGGTTCCGATGCGCCGAGGTCTGCGGCGCGGTCAGCGGCGCTGTATTGNTGATTGGTTTGAAGCACGGCGGCGTAAGGGAGACAGGCAATGCAAAAACGCTGGAATACATGCATCATTTCAGGGAGAAACACGGCAGTGTGATCTGCCGCGATCTCCTGGAATGTGACATTGCAACACCTGCCGGCAGGGAAAAAGCGATCGAAGAAAACTTGTTTACAACACGATGCGTAGATCTGGTACAGAGTGCCGCACAACTGCTGGTAGACTTGGGATATTAACTTCTTATAAATTTTGGGAGGAAAAGATCATGCAAATTGCCTTGACCAAAAAGCTTTCCGCAGCAATGGGAATTAAGCCTTCTCCCGCTTCTGACAAAGCGGATCCCTTGTTTTCATGGACAGCAAACTGGACGAATACCTTTGACCGGCATAAGGAAGATATGGTTGTGCTGGTGAACAACGCCACCCAATTCACGGTTATCCTCTATGGCGTGAAAAGCAGGCAGTTTCATGACATTCAAACTAAAATGATTGCCGCGATCCGCAATACGCTCCTCGCGATGAATCTGAACCGCGAAATGGTGGATGCGTATCTGCGGCAAGCCGGGGATATCGCATTTTGTTCTAACCATGATCGAAAGCAAACCGCTCGGGTAAACCGGCAAGGATTGAATGCTGCTGCTGTAGTTGGACGCGCTGTTAATTTCTCTGAGGAAACTATAAAGTATGACGACACAATGGGCCGTATTCTTAGCCTTGCGCCTGTCAATTANAGTAATAGCTATTCCGACAGTTATATTCCTGCGGAAGAAATGNCAAAAGCGCTGAGCGCCCTAACGGGAAAACCGGCATATCAATACTGTGCATTCGAGTTGCTTGTCTCTCTTGATCTTGAGATTTACAAAGCAATACGCCGGCTGATCGTTCCTGCTTCTATTCGCTTTTCAAGACTGCACAAACTTTTACAACGGGTATTCGATTGGAAGGACTGCCACTTACATGAGTTTGAGGTGTTTGATGGTTCAAACAACAGAGCTGTTGCGCGAATTGTGGCGGTCAAGGAGAGCATTGAATTCGACAACGATGCAGTACTGGAGGAGGATTGCCAATTGTCGGATTATTTCCCGAAATATAAGCACATTCTGTACACTTACGATATGGGAGACACTTGGGAACACAACATAGAACTCGTTAGAGTAATGGAGGAACACAACGAAGAGTCGCCCTATTTGCTTGAAGCTGCCGGACAAACTCCGCCTGAAGACGTCGGAGGTGTTGGCGGATTTATTGATTTTCGAAACATTATACTCGACCCTACACATCCCGAATATACCGAAACTAAAGAATGGGTGGGCTACTGGGCTCCTGAACTATCGGAATGGAACATGAAGCCGAAAGTAATCCATATTTAGTATTTTCTCGTAAACTTATATTTCACAGACAATCAACTAAAAAATGCAGTTAGTCGCACAGAAGGCGATATTTTTGGCGATATTTAAGTTTCAGCACGGTACTTAACCATGCCTTGTGTAGGTATGATGTTTTGTGTATACTATAATTTGAGATAACCGTATGCAGGACATAGAAATCGATATGTATAAACTGGTCATTGTTGAAGACGAGCGCGATGTGCGCAAACGACTGATTAGCATGGTAACCCGCTCCGGCCGCAGTTTTGAACTGGCGGCGGAATACGAGACAGGCATTGACGCCTTTGAGGGTATCGTTGCCGAGTGCCCGGACATGATCCTCACAGATATAAAAATACCCTATATCGACGGCATTGAACTGATTAAGAAAGTACGCGAGGTACATCCGCTTGTCAAGGTCGGCATCATCACGGGATATAATGAGCTTGACTACGCTGTGGCTGCGGCAAATCTCGATGTGCAGGGCTTTATCAATAAGCCGATAACATTCGAGGCTCTCGATGCGTTGTTGAAAAAGGCGGAAGATAGCCTGAACCACGAATTTCTGACCGCAAAAAGCCTTATCGAACTATCGGCATTTTACGAGAGCAGCATCCCTATCATTCGGGAGCATGATCTCTACCAATTGTCAACTATGTCGGAACTCAGCCCGGAATTTGAGACAAAGCTTGCGGGCAGCGGCATCGACCTGAAGTTCCGCTATTTCATCATGTGCGTGTTCGACCCTGATCGGGCGCCGGGGCGTGAGGCGGAGCGCAATGATCCGGCCCTGACCGCTATTCGCAATGCAATCGGACCAGCGTTGGGAAATATGTACCAATATGAGATATTCAGCCGGTATGAAACCATGGGTCTGCTGCTCAAGTTCAATGACCCTCCCGATATCCGGGCGCTGGAGCGGTGCGTCGAGGGGATAGTTCAGCGTATGGCGCGTTATTCCGACATGCCCGTGAGCGCGGGGATCAGCAGCGTTTTTGACGACAATCGCGACTTTGGCGCCATGACGAAAGAAGCTGCGCAAGCGCTGGAGTATCGCAAAGCGGTTGGCGGGGGCAAGGTCTTCATTTATGACAGCGCCATCGCGGACAACGCGGAGATGGGATTGCGCAAGGTCCTTCATTATATGCGGGAGCATTTCTGCGACCCCGATATCAGCTTTGAAACGCTAGCGCGGGCGGTGAATTTTTCCGTGAGTTATATCAGCGCGCTTCTCAAAAAATACCAGAATACTTCTTTTGTAAAAATGCTGACGGCGATGCGCATGGAAAAGTCCAGGGAGCTTTTGTCCGATCCGAACCTGAAAATCATCGATATAGCCGAGCAACTGGGTTATAACGATTCCTACTATTTCAGCCATTGCTTTAAACGGTATTTTGGCGTCTCACCGAAGGAATTCAGAAAAAGATGAGCATAAGCAAACGCCTGGCAAAATCCAGGTCAGTCGGATTTATCGTCATAGCGGCCAGCGTGCTCATCGTGCTGGCTCTTGTTTTATCGCTGTTTCTGGTGACGTCCTTCAGTTTCAGGACCGGCATCAGCGAGGCGATTAACACACAGACCGGGGAACTCAGCACGCAAATCGTATATAATTATGAAAACTATGTGAGCAGTATCATCGCAACGTCAAATTTCGTTCAGGAAGACGTCAATCTTTACGATCTCGGCGCGCCGGATAACCGCATGCTGTTTTCCGGTTATCTGAAGGAGATCGTGCACCTGAGGGAGGATATCATCAAAATCTCGTTGTATGACTATGATTCACGCTTGTGCCTGGCTTCCAGCGACGACGCGGAGATTTCTGTGAACCTCTCAGGTGACGATGGCTGGTTTTATGAGGCTTTCAATGATCCGACCGTGCATGTTTTCTCCGTGCCATACGCCGATACCAGCGGTGAGAGTTACAAGGTCAATGTAAGCAAGCTAATAAAGTTCCAGCACGGGGACGTCTCCGGCGTGTTGAAGATAGAGGTCAGTTTCAGGAATTATATCGAGCTTGTGAAAAAATCCAATCTGGGCGAGGGCGGTCATATCACCATCATCGATCCTGACTACGAAATCGTATATACCTCTTTGCCTGCGCCTGCACAGGCAAGGGAAGAGATATCCTTTGTGAGGGAAATCATTCTGGGTACAGGGAGCGCGCGGCTGGGCGGTTCGACCATGGCGGTGAACGTGGATACGCTATCGAACACCAAATGGCGAATCTGCGTGTTTATCAACATTGACAGGCTAACGGAAATCGAGCGCAGTTTCACGATTACGGCGGCGATCGTTTCCGGCATTGTCCTGATTGTCGGCATAATCCTTACAACGGCTGCGGCGCGTATCATTACCTCGCCTTTGAAACGGCTTGAACTGGCTATGAGAAGGGTGGAAGAATCCGACTATTTCCGCCTGGAAGAGGTAGACATAGCCGCTCCCCGGGAAGTTGAAGCGTTGATCCGCCGTTTTAACCACATGATGCTAAAGATCAGCGAGCTGGTGGAGCGCGTGGTCGCCGAACAGGACGCCCAGCGCAAAAGCGAACTCAAAGCCTTGCAGAATCAGATAAACCCGCATTTTCTATACAACACGTTTGATTCTCTCCTGTGGCTGATCGAAAATGAAAGAAACGACAAAGCTGAGGAGATGGTAATCGCGCTGTCTTCCCTGTTTCGTATAGGCATATCAAACGACAGCGAGCTTATCCCCGTGCAAAGTGAGATCGAGCATGTCAGAAACTATCTTCTGATCCAAAGCATCCGCTATGCGGATTCTTTCGATTATTCCTTTGACGTCGATCCGGCTGCGCTGGACGTCCCAACCATGAAACTGGTACTCCAGCCCATTGTCGAAAACTGCATCTATCATGGTCTCAAGAATCAGATCGACAGGGGGCATATCCGCGTAAGCGCGCGTGTCGAAGAGGATTCGCTTGTACTCCAAGTCTCGGACAATGGTTACGGTATGCGGCGGGAGACCATAGACGGATTATATGCTTCATTTGAGGATGGCGTGGTCAGCAACAGCGTTGGTTTGAAAAATATCTACCAGCGTGTGATGATCTACTACGGCAGGAAAGCCCGGATGATCATTGAAAGCGAGCCGGACGAAGGGACAACAATCACATTGAGGGAGCCGTTAGGATGAGGATTCAACCAAGGATAAAAGAATTGTGGGTGATCGGCCTGTTTCTTGCTGTCTGTCTGGCTGCGGCGATCCAGACCGGCTGCTCTAAAGTCAGTCCGATGGTCGCTTTTTTCGTTTACGACGGCAGTGATACGTTCATCTCCGAAATGATGGAAGACATCACAGCGCGTATCCCTCCGGATATCAGCTTCGTCGTGCGTGACGCCGGTAATTCACAGGCTGTGCAGAATCAGCAGATCGTTGAGCTTATCGGCAAATCTTATGATTTGTTCATTATCAACGCCGTCGATCGGCTGGCTTGCAGCTCCATCGTCGAGAAATGCCAGAAGGAAGGCGTCCCTGTTGTCTTTTTCAACCGGGAACCTCTGGCGGACGCCCTGACCGGCAGCAATGCGTTTTATGTAGGGGCGGCGGCGGATAGCTTGGGCAAAAAGCAGGCGGACATGGCGGCAGCTCTGTTCGGCAACGATTTTTCCCATTCCCCCTATGACAAAAACGGCGATAATGTAGTACAAGCCGTTATTCTCAAAGGCGAGCAGGGCCACCAGGACGCGGAAAAGCGCACCGATAACTGTGTGAGTCGCCTGAAAGCCCTTGGTTTTTCAGTTGATGTGCTCGCTGTTGAGTCCGCCAATTGGCGGCGGCAGGAGGCGTATGAAGCGATGGATCGTCTTTATACGCTGTTTGGCGAGCGCATAGAACTGGTTTTTGCAAATAACGATGATATGGCTCTGGGCGCGATTGACTATCTGCTGAGCGTCAACGTTTTTAAGCGCGGCCCCAGCGGCGTGCAGCCATTCCCGATAGTGGGCGTGGACGGGACTGAGGTCGGTCTTGAGGCCATCGGGGAAGGCTTGCTCTACGGAACGGTCAACAACGACTCGGCAAATCAGGGCGAGGCGATCTTAGCTTTGCTGGATAGTATCATTTATAACCGGGATATGAACGAATTTCCGTTTGAGATCACCAATAATCACTATGTCTATATTGACGGCGACATTATAACGAAGGAGAACTTAGCGGAATACACAAAAATCGCGGAATAGGAATCAGAGAATATTATAGGTTCTCCATATAATATTACATTTTTTTCTTCCTGTGCGCGTGCTACGATTAGCGTGTATACGTGGCGTAAAACCACAAAAATCATTAGGGGGAAAGAACAATGAAAAAAATCTGCGCGATCTTAGTTGCACTGATGATGGTATGCAGCCTCGCGGCCTGCAACAGTAACCCGGCGCCCAGTTCACCCGCCGGCTCCTCCATTAAGGTGGACATTTTCTGGTACACTTACAGCGACACCTACCTGACAAGTGTCCGCAACGCCATGTCAGCCGAACTCGACAATGTATCCGGCATTCAGTACGCTATGTTCGACTGCGAGAACGACCAGGCAAAAGAGACCCAGATGATCGAGACAGCGCTCACCCAGGGTACCGACCTTCTGATTGTCAATATTGTCACGACCGACTCCGAAGAAGCCGCCCAGAATATCTGCGACCTCGCAAAAGCGAAGGACGTACCGATTATATTCTTCAACCGTGAGGTCAGCGATGCAGTGGTCAACTCCTACGACAAGTGCAGCTTCGTCGGCACCGACGCGGATGAGGCCGGATATATGGAAGGCCAGGCAGTCGCGGAATTCCTGCAGTCCGGGGATAACCTCTCCAAGTATGATCTGGACGGNAATAAGGAGATCTCCTACCTCATGTTCCGCGGTGAGCATGGCAATGCGGAAGCGTTTGGCCGCACAAAGTACTCCGTTCAGGAAGCAAACCGCCTCCTTGCGGCAGACGGGTACAAGCTTGTTCCCTCAAAGGCAAATGCAACGAGCACACAGTATGACAACGATGGCATCAGCAACTTCTTCCTATATGGCAACTGGTCTGCCAGTGAAGCCGCGAATCTCATGCGCACGGCTCTGTCCCAGTATAAGCTGGATGACGGCTCGATCGAGCTTATCATCGCGAATAATGACGACCAGGCCCTCGGCGCTATCGAAGCAATGAACGAGGCAGGCTACAACACGGGCGCTTCCGGGGCGGGCTATATCCCCGTTTTCGGCGTTGATGCTACCGCTGTCGCCCAGGAGGCTATTTCCGCCGGCAAGATGACGGGTACTGTTCTGCAGGATGCCGCGGGTATGGCAAAATGCATCGTATTGCTTGCGTCGAATATCGCGGATGGCAAGGATCTGATGTCGAATACCGGTGCGTTTACAAACATTGACGCAAGCGCAGCCAAAATCCGCATCCCCTACGCGATCGTAAAATAATTAAGTTGAATCCGTATATGAACTATTTGTTGGAAATCAAACATGTCAGCAAAGCCTTCCCGGGCGTTAAGGCGCTTGACGACGTCAGCCTGAACGTAAGACGCGGGACCATCCACTCCCTGATGGGTGAAAACGGCGCTGGAAAGTCCACCTTGATGAAATGCCTCTTTGGCATATATCGACCGGACAGCGGCGAATTCATCCTGGAAGGGAAAAAAGTCAGTTTTCAAAACGCCCGGCAGGCAATGGACAACGGCGTCTCGATGGTCCATCAGGAACTCAACCAGGTACATACCAGAAGTGTCATGGAGAACATTTGGCTGGGCAGGTTCCCAGTCGGCGTCACCGGCATTGACCATAAGAAAATGGCTGCGGCGACGCAAGCGATCTTTGACGAGCTGAACATTCCGATTAACCCCAAGGCGATCATCAGCACGCTCTCCGTCTCACAGCGGCAGATGGTGGAGATTGCCAAAGCCGTGTCCCATAACAGTAAGGTTATCATCTTTGACGAGCCTACCTCCTCGCTCACGGAGGATGAAGTCGCACACTTATTTGAAATAATCTTCAATCTACGCGACCACGGTTGCGGGATCATCTATATTTCCCACCGCATGAGCGAAATCCTGCGTATATCGGACGAGGTGACCGTCATGCGCGACGGGAAACTCGTCGCGACCTCTCCGGCGTCCGATCTGACTACAGCAAAAATCATCACCCAGATGGTCGGGCGCTCTCTTGATAACGTCTTTCCGCCAAAGGTCAATGCACCCGGTGAAATGCTCCTGCGTGTCGAAGGGCTGACTACCATGTATAAGAATCTGCGCGACGTCAGCTTTGCGCTGCGCTTTGGAGAGATTTTGGGCGTCGCGGGGCTGGTCGGCGCCGGACGTACGGAGATACTGGAGAGCCTATTCGGCCTCACTACCGTAAAGAGCTGCAGAATCGTCAAGGGCGGTAAGCCGCTGCGCAACAGAAATCCGCGAACAGCAAAGCGAAACGGCTTCGCGCTGCTAACGGAAGAGCGCCGTGTTACGGGTATTTTCGGTGTGTTGAACATACGCGAAAACACCACCATCGCCAATCTGGCAAACTATCTGAAATTCCGCCTGTACCTCGGCAATCGCAAAATGATCTCGGACACGGACTGGGCAATCGATACGTTCAGAATAAAAACGCCGGGGCAAAAGGCCCGTATTCTCTCCCTGTCAGGCGGTAACCAGCAGAAAGTAATTCTGGGGCGCTGGCTTTTGACAGCGCCTGATATACTCCTGCTGGATGAGCCTACGCGCGGTATCGATGTGGGCGCAAAGTATGAGATTCACCAGATTATGATCGATCTGGCCCGGCAAGGTAAGGCGATCATCATGGTTTCGAGCGAGATGGAAGAGTTACTTGGCGTCAGTGACAGGATCCTTGTCATGTCCGGGGGGCGTCTCGCCGGTGAAGTGGATCCCCGGAGCACAAGTCAGGAAGAAATCATGTCCCTCGCGGCAAAATATGTATAGCGGAGGGGGATAGACAAGGTTATGGCAAAAAAAGACATAAAAAGCGGCGCCGGACTCCTCCGCGATAGATACATGGCGCTTAGCAGAGAAGAAAAGCTGCGTTGGTGGGTCGACTTTCTCGTACGCAACGCCATCTATATCGTGATCGTCCTTCTGGTCATCTATACGCAAATCGACAGTATCCGAAAGGGCTCCTCCAACAGCTTCCTCTCCTTCCCTGCCATCATCGATATCGTCAAGCGCGGCGGCGCGAATCTGTTTCTTGCACTTGGCGTCGGAGGCATTATCGTACTGACAGGCACGGACCTGTCCGCCGGCCGCATCATGGGACTGACCGCCTGTGTCTGCGCGTCGTTGCTGCAAATGCCTCTGGCGGAATACAGCTCAAAAATGTTCCCCGATTTGACAGCGCCGCCTATCGTCGTGGTATTACTGTTATCCATGATCATCGGCGGCATAGTCGGCATTGTCAATGGATTCTGCGTGGCAAAATTCAAGCTGCACCCATTCATCGTAACCCTCGCGGTACAGCTCATGTTGTATGGCGCGGTACTCAGCTATGTGCAGCTTGGCAGAAACGGCGGCGGCCCTATCTCCGGGTTGACAGAGTCCTATAAGGACGTCGTAAAGGGGACAATCGACGTCGCCGGCACGGCTGTTCCCTATTATGTTTTTTACGCGATCGCGGCGGCGGCGATCATGTGGTTTATCTGGAACAAGACGACCCTCGGAAAGAACATGTATGCCGTAGGCGCGAACCCGGAGGCAGCGAATGTCTCCGGCGTCTCTGTGCTGGCTACGACTATCCTTATTTTTATGATCGCCGGGTTACTCTATGGCCTTGGTGGTTTTGTGGAAGCTGCGCGTACCGGGTCAAACAGCGCTACGACAGGCGTCAACGCGGAGCTGGACGCCATAGCCGCCTGTGTCATCGGCGGGGTGTCTTTCACAGGCGGTACGGGTAAAATCAGCGGAATCATCACCGGTGTTATCCTTTTGCAGATCATTTCGGTATCTCTTCAATGGCTTGGGATATCCTCTAATCTACAGTATATCGTG
>WRNN01000023.1 GCA_009776595.1 Clostridiales bacterium | reverse complement strand
AACAGGAGGGGGTTGGCGCCCCCTCCTGTTCCCTTACTCTTTTTTCGTCAGCTTTACCGCAATATGAAGCTCGTCCAACTGTTGCTCATCCACCAAGGAAGGCGCGCCGCACATGAGATCCATAGCGCTCTGGGTCTTGGGGAAAGCGATTACGTCGCGGATGGTATCCCGTTTCAACATCAACATAACCAGACGGTCTATGCCGATGGCCAGTCCCCCGTGGGGCGGCACGCCATATTCGAAAGCGTCCAGCAGGTAGCCGAACTTGGTCCTGCATTCTTCTGTCGTAAGGCCGAGGGCCTGGAACATACGTTCTTGCACCTTGCTTTGATGAATCCTTATACTGCCTCCGCCCACCTCCACGCCGTTCAGCACGATATCGTAGGCCTTCGCCCGCATATGGCCCGGATCGGTATCCAGTTTATCCAAGTCTTCGTCCATCGGCATAGTGAAAGGATGATGCATGGCGACATAACGCTTCTGCTCCGCCGAATACTCAAACTGCGGGAATTCGACGACCCATAGGAAACGGAATTGATTTTCGTCGATCAAGCCCAGGATTTCCCCTAAACGCAAACGCAGATGGCCCAGCGCCGCGCACATGACGTCGAAGGTATCGGCGACAAAGAAGAGCATATCCCCCGCTTGCCCTCCCATGCGCGCAACCAGTTCCTCCATCTGCGCCTCTGTCATGAATTTGGAAATGGGGGACTTGTAACTGCCGTCCTCCTGCACTGTGATATAGGCCAGGCCTTTGGCGCCGTATACGGCGGCGAGCTTGGTCAGGTCGTCGATCTCCCTGCGGGAAAAGCCGGCGCAGCCCTTAGCGTTGATGCCCTTGACCCTGCCGCCCTTCTCCAGGACGGAGGTAAAGGCCTGAAACTCTGTTCGGGCGATGATGTCGCCGACTTCTACCATTTCCAAATCAAAGCGCGTGTCCGGCTTATCGGAGCCAAAGCGCTCCATCGCCTCCTGCCAGGTCATTCTTGGAAAGGGCTCAGGCAAGCTGATCCCCAGGCATTCCTTAAACACGGTAAGGACCATGCCCTCGATCATTTGCATCACGTCGCCCTGCTCGACGAAGGACATTTCCATATCCAACTGCGTAAACTCCGGCTGCCGGTCGGCGCGCAGATCTTCATCCCGAAAGCAGTGGGCGATCTGGAAGTACCGGTCGATCCCGGATACCATCAGGATTTGTTTATAAATCTGCGGGGATTGGGGCAGCGCGTAAAACTCCCCTTCATGGAGCCGGCTCGGCACCAGGAAATCCCTGGCCCCTTCCGGCGTGCTGTTAATCAGCGTGGGCGTTTCCACTTCCAGGAACCCGTTCGAGGAAAAATACGCGCGTATGCTCTGGTTTACTCTGCTGCGGAGGGCAAGTCCCTGGTAAAGCCGCGGCCTGCGCAGATCCAGATAACGATATTTCATGCGGATGTTTTCATCCACGACGACGTCGTCTTCTACATAAAAAGGAGGCGTTTTCGCCTGGCTGAAAATCCGCAAATCCGACGCCAGTACTTCAATCTCACCGGTTTTCAGATTGGGGTTCGCCGATCCGTCCGGACGGCGCCGCACCTTGCCCGTGACGGCAAGGACATATTCATTCCGTATGGTCTCCGCCACCTGAAAGAGCGTCTGCCCGATGGCGACCGGATCCACCACAATCTGTACCAAACCTTCCCGGTCCCGAAGATCGATAAAGATCACGCCGCCGTGGTCCCTGCGCCTGTGCGTCCATCCTGTCAGCGTAACAACCCTGTCTAAATCCAGGGTGGATACCTGACCGCAATAACAACTGCGTTTCATTCCTTCCATGGAATTCGTCATAGGACTTCCCTCATCTCATTATGATTTCACTGATAATTTATGATTTGGCTGATATTTTATCGAACTGCGGCTAGCTTGTCAACTTTACTTTTTATCAGGGAATCGACCCTCTCGATATACTGAATCATATCCTTAGGGTTATAGACATTGTCCAGGCTCCAGTCGCCGGGGTGCAGGAATTTGCTTCCCGATCCGGCGCCCATGCCCAGAATGGTCTGGCGTTCTTCGATCATCATGATATTATACCGGCATTCGCGGCCCGGCAGCGTATATCCTACGTTTTCCCCGCCGGCCAGGCTGTCTTTCTGCCGGTACAGATAGTAAGGCCGGTATCCGGCTTCGGCCATCATTTCCCGCGTGCGCGCGAGCATTGACAGGCCAAGTTGTCTGTCCGGCAGCCCCGGCTGCGTCTCTTTATAAGCAGAGCCCCGCTTGATCGCCAGACTGTGCAGCGTCACATTGTCCGGCCGAAGACAATCGAGCACATGCGCCAGGCTCTCCCGGACTTCCTCCAATCCTTCTCCGGGGAGGCCAAGAATCAGGTCGCAATTGGTCCGCCAGTTGGCGATCCGCTTCCGGGCCGCCATTTCCCGGAGCCGGGCGAAAGCCGCGTCCGTTTCCCCGGCAGCGTGCCTGCGCCCTATCCTGTCCAGCGTATCCTGATGCATGCTTTGCGGGTTGATACAAATCCGGCTGACCGGATGGGCCGCGAATACCTCCAGCATGTCGTCCGTCAGCGTTTCCGGGCGGCCGCTTTCCACTGTCCATTCCCCCTCCGCCGCGAAGCGGAAGGACTCGCGTAATGCCCAAAGGACCTCGTTCATTTGGGAGGGCGCCATGCAGGTGGGAGTGCCGCCGCCTATATAGAGGTTCTCTACTTGAAAGTCCATCCCGGAAGCGAATTCGCCGACCTGCCGTATTTCTTTAACCAAAGCCTGAAGATAGGGCGCCTGCCATTTCCGCCAGCGCTTTGCTTCATATCCCGGAAAGGAACAGTAGCCGCACCTGCTGGGGCAAAAGGGATAGCCGACATAGAGGCTGACCCTGTCCCTGCCTTCGCCGGCGGACGGCAGGAAAGGCCTTTGGCTGCGGCCTATCTGCAGTAGCAGGGCGCTGCGGCTCTGCTCTATACCGAAGTCATTCGTCAGAATCGAATGCATCCTCGCATCGTCCAATCCCTGATCCAGGAAACGCTGTATCATTTTAGAGGGCCTTACCCCTGTTAAGGTACCCCAGGGACCGGGGGCCGCTTGCAAGATCTCCCGCAGATCCGCTTCCTTCTCCAATAAGCGGTGAACGGCCAGCCGGAGAATACGGCGCCTGCGGTTTTCCTCCGTTTCCATAAAACCGGAAGCTTGGACGCTTTCCCGATGGGACCACTGTTTCCCCTGTGCCGCCCAGGCGATGGTCAATCCGGCGAAGGAAGGCGCCCATTGCACAGTGAGCGCAGAATCGCCGGGGCTATACGGAGTATCCCCTTCGTCTGTCAGCAGGCAACCGTAAGTATGCAGCAGATCCGCCAGGACGGAAGCGTCTCCCGCGTGATTGGAGCGAAACCGTACATGCCCGGATGCCTTCGCAGCGTCTGTCATTTGGGCGGATCATTGATGTCGGCGGGAATAAAGGGATTATACAGCATCTCGTCTTCTATGCGCGTATAGGAGCTGTGACCGGAGTAAACAATGGTCTCCGGCGGCAGTTTGTAGAGCTTATTCAAAATAGAAGACTCCAATGTATCATAATCCCCCCCGGGGAAATCCGTCCTGCCGATGGAGGCGCGAAATAAGGTATCCCCGACAAAAACGCAGGCTTCGTCTTCCGCATACAGACTGACGCCGCCCGGCGAATGCCCCGGCGTATGAATCACCTTTAGCCGCATGCTGCCGCAGACGATTTCGTCCCCTTCCCGCAGAAAGGCGTCGGCGACAGGCTTGCCCACGCCCGGTATCGCCAGCCGCTCATGATCCGCTTCATGGATCATGACCTGCGCCTGAGGAAAGGTATGCTTAATCACCGCCACGCCGCCGAAATGGTCGGGGTGCCCGTGGGTGATCAGGATATACTTCGGCGTGACGCCAAGCTTGTCCAGTTGGCGGATAACGCGATCCGGCTCGTCGCCGGGATCGATGAGGATGCACTCCTCTTCCTCCGGATCATGGAGAATATAGCAGTTGGTGCCGATAGGGCCTAGTGGAAAATGCGTGATTTTCATGAGCGGATCCCCCTCTTTAGGTTTTGCTTTCCAGAATGATGGTAACCGGGCCGTCGTTGACTAATTCCACTTCCATATGCGCCTGAAAAACGCCGCTTTCCGTAGGGATCCCTTTCTTCCGGAGCCCGTCGATAAAGTCGTCATAAAACTGCTTTGCCTTATCGGGCTTTGCGGCCCGGCTGTAGCCCGGGCGCCGGCCTCTGCTGGTATCCGCATATAGCGTAAACTGGGACACAACCAACACCGCCCCTCCAACGTCCGTGAGGGAGAGGTTCATTTTGCCGCTTTCATCCCCGAAGATGCGCAAGCCCGGCAGCTTATCCAGCATATAAACCAGGTCTTCGTATTGGTCCTCTTCTCCCACGCCCAGCAACACGGCAAGCCCGGGGCCGATTTGCCCTTTTATCTCATGATCCACTCTGACAGAAGCGGATTTTACGCGCTGGATTACCGCTTTCATGCGAAACTCTCTTTTCCGGGCACTACGCGGTGTACCGCGGTAACGTCCTTCACCCGCGCGATGCGTTCCATGACATACTCTAAATGATCCAGATTCTTGATTTCCACTTTCAGGTTGGTCATCGCGACGCCGTTCTTTCCGCCCCGGGAATGTATGGCGTAGATCGGCACATGGATGTCCGCAATCGTCGTCAGGATATCCGTGGTCAGCCTGCTGCGGTCCCTGGCTTCAATCTCCAGTTCCGAAGTGAAGGTCCCCATCAGGCCGGCGTCCCATTCCACTTCCAGTATGCGGCTCTGTTCATCCCGCATATAGATTTTGGCATTGGAGCAGTCCAGGCGATGAATCGAAACGCCTTTTCCGCGGGTGATATAGCCGATAATCGCGTCCCCCGGCAGCGGATTGCAGCAATGGGACAATCGCGTCATGACATTGTCCACACCGTGTATAAAAATGCCGTTGGAGGATTTTCCGTCGCTCTTTTTCTGTTTCTTTTCCGCTTTCGCGCCTTTTTCGTTGGCTTTCTCTTCTATTTCCTCGTCGCTGAGCACCGGCAGGATATTTTTGAAATACTCCTCCTTGATCCGGCTGATCAGCGTATTGAGCGCCACGCTGCCGTCGCCAAGGGAAATCATTAAATCGTCCATCGTTGCGCAGCCGAAACGTTTGGCGATGCCGATCACGGCGTCCCCCTTCTGCAGCTCCTTTCCGTCCATGCCGGATTTCGCGATGGCCTGTTCGTACATTTCCCTGCCTTTTTCCAGATTGTCGCCCCGGCGCTCTTTGTTGAACCAGCTCCTGATCTTGCTTCGGGCGTTGGAGGTCCGGACGATATTCAACCAGTCCCGCTTCGGGCTGGCGTATTTCGAAGTCAGGATTTCCACAATATCGCCGCTTACCAGTTCATAATCCAGCGTAACGATTCTTCCGTTCACCTTACTCCCGACACAACGGTGGCCGATATCGGAATGCACCCGGTAAGCAAAGTCCAGCGCCGTCGATCCCAGCGGCATTTCCATCACGTCGCCTCTTGGCGTAAAGACGAACACGATATCCTGAAACAATTCCAGTTTCAGCATCTCGAAGTATTCATCCGTATCCTTGACCTCGGACTGCCACTCCAGGCTCTGGCGCAGCCATTCAAAATACTGGTCATATTCCTTCTCTGCGCCTTCTTTATAAACCCAGTGGGCGGCTATGCCGTATTCGGCGACCCTGTGCATTTCTTCGGTACGGATTTGGATTTCGAAAGGTTCGCCTTTCTCCCCCATCACCGTCGTATGAATGGACTGGTACATATTTTCCTTCGGCATGGCGACAAAATCTTTGAAGCGCCCGGGAATCGGCTTCCAGATGGTATGGATGATACCCAGGACGGCGTAGCAATCCTGCACGGTTTTTACAATGATCCGTACGGCAACCAGGTCGTAGATCTCATCGATATCTTTTTTCTGGGCGATCATTTTTTTATAAATGCTGTGATAGTGTTTGGGCCTTCCCGTGATTTCCGACGCAATGTTGACTTCTTCCAGTTTCTCCTTTATGATCGCGATCACTTCGTCGATATAGGCTTCCCTCTCCACCTGCAGATTCGCCAGCCTGTCCCGGATATAGCTGTATTTTTCATGGTCCAGATAAAGCAAAGCCAGGTCTTCCAGTTCGTTCTTCAATCCGAAAATACCCAGCCGATGCGCCAGGGGCGCGTAAATTTCCATGGTTTCCTTTGAGATATCCCGTTGTTTCTGCGGCGGCATCACGCCTAAAGTTCGCATATTATGAAGGCGGTCCGCCAGCTTGGTCAGGATCACCCGGATATCCTTTGCCATCGCCAGAAACATTTTACGAAAGCTTTCCGCCTGCCGCTCGGCCTTGGAGCCCACCTCCAGTTTGCTCAGCTTTGTCACGCCGTCGACGATCAGGGCGATATCCGGACCAAACAAGTCGCGGATGTTATCCACCGTAATGCTGGTGTCTTCTACAACGTCATGCAGAAGGCCCGCGCAGACCGAAGCGGCGTCCAGGCCCATATCCGCCAGAATACAGGCTACCGACAGGCAGTGGGTGATATACATGGCGCCCGTCTTGCGCAATTGAAACTTATGCGCTTCATAGGCGTAATCATAAGCCCTTTGAATCAGATCCGATTCGATGGGATTCGGGTATTTCGATTTCAGCCAATCCACGGATTCCCGCTCTTCTAACAATAATTCATCCGTCAAGGGAGCGCCTCCTTTCCGGCAGGATCGGGCGATTGATACCTGCGAGTAACGCTGAGAGGTCTGAAGAAAACGCAAACGCGGCGTATTCTTCAAAGAGAAGGGTATTCTTCTTGCCTTCCTTATACAGGGAAGACTGGTTCAGGTCCAGTTTTGCCGGCGGAGGAGGGGCCAGATGGATAAGGCGCCGCCCGTTTTCTTCTTCTCTGAGAAGTAAGGCGATTTCCTCCAGTATACCCAGGCAATAGCCTGCCGTTACGGCAGTAAAGCCGGTAAAGCCCCGCTTCGTCATCTCCTCCGCCAGGATTTCGTCTGAGATATCCAAGGGGTTGGCGCGGGCTGCTTTTTCCCGGAGAAGCAGATAGAAGCTGCCCAGGTTGCTTCGATCCGGCGCTTCTTCCCGCAGCAGGAGCCGGTTTAGTTCGAGGTCCTTTTTGTCATAGAGCAAATGGATAAAGGCAGGCTTTCCGTCCCTTCCCGCTCTGCCGGACAGCTGATTGTACTCCGCCTCCGAGAAACAAAGATGATAGAGCGCCACGTCGCGGATGTCCGGGATATCCGCCCCTTCCCCGAAGGCGCTGGTGCTGACCAATACCCGGTACGCGCCGCTGAGAAAGGCTTTCTCCGCCTCCTGCCGTTCTTCCGGCAGCAATCCGCCGTGATAATAGCCAATTGTATTCTTCATCCATGGCAGATTGTCCTGCAAAGTCCGTGATAATTCTTCCGTAAGCGCCCGGCTATTGACATAAATGATCATCTTCCGGTCCTGCCGGATCACCTGCAGGAGATAGGCAAGCTTATCCTCTCTGCTGCCGCCTCTCGCATCCTGCACAGCCAGGTTCTCACGGCAATGCTCCTCCGCGACAAGGGCGCCGATCCCGAAATCATGGATGATTTTTTCCGCGCAGGCGTCTTCCGCGGTCGCTGTTGTCGCTAAGAAGAGCGGGATTCCCAGTTTTTTCCATGTCTTCTGTAAATCTTTGTAGGATTGCCGGTTTCCCGCGCCCAAATGATGGGCTTCGTCCACTACGAATAAGCCTATCCGTTCCGCGATAGGGAGAAATTTATCCAGATGGGATTGCAAAAATTCCGCTGTGCTGATCACCAACCGGATTCTTCCCTGGTACAGATTATTAAAAAAAGCACGTTTCTCCCAGTGATCCAGGCCGCCCCAAGCCAGAAAGCTCTGAATGCCCAGGGGTTGGAGTACCCTCTCCATGCGGTTCATCTGGTCCCTGGCTAAAGAACGCAAAGGATAGAGGACAATGCTGATTTTTTCCTTTCCCAATGCGGCGATGGCCGTCTGGAACACGGCTGTCTTCCCCCTGCCGGTAGCCATCAGCAGCAGCGTGTTTTTGCCTGCCGACAAAGCGTTCAGCGCCTCGATCTGCTTTTCGCGATAGGCATGGCCGCCCAGTATGTCGCTTCGGTATGCTTCCCAATCCACGGGCCCGGCTTCCCCGGCGCCGCTATCCTCCGCCGCCGTTTCCCCATCGCTTAATCGCAGATCCTTCAGCAGAATTTGTACGGAAGTCCTGCCTTGCCACTCGTTCATTTCCGGGCTGAACAGCAGGTCATAACACGCTCCGGTCCGCGGCAGAAAAATGGTATCTTCCAAAGAAAAGGCAATCGCCATTAGACTTTGCTTTTTTCCCTGCATCTGAGAAGTTTGAAAGAATAATTGATAATGACGCTTTTCCTGGCCCATGGGCCTGAGCTCCGCAAGCCGCATCGCGGGGAGTACCAGCACCGGCCTCGGATTTTCCGCGCCAAAGGGGGCCAGCCTTTCCAAATCTTCCATGGCTGCCGGCGTCAGTTGCTCTAAGGCGACCAGAAGGTCCGCCCTCCGGATTGCTTCCGTCTCCGCCTGCGCCTTATCCCAATGCTGCAGCGCATAGTCTTCCATGATTCCGCGCAGGCTGTCCAAATCCTTTCTGTGGATTTGAAAGCCGCAAGCCAGCGCGTGACCGCCGAATGCCGGAAGCAGATGGGCGGCTTGTGATAAAGCTTCATAAATCGGATACCCCGGAAGGCTCCTGCCGCTGCCCCTGCCCGTGTCTCCGGTAAAGGAGACCAGTATCGCCGGTTTGTGGTATTTATCCATCAGTCTGGCCGCACAGATACCGATAACGCCCGGATGCCAGTCTTCCCCCTCCAGAATCAGCACAGGGCCGGCAGCCAGCGCCGGATCTTCCTCCAGCCTGTCCGCGATCTCCCCGTTAATCAGGCCTTCCAGTTCTTGTCGCTGCTGATTGATTGCCGCAAGCCTCGACGCATAAGGACGGGCGGAGGGCAGGTCCTCCGCCAGCAGAAGCCGCAACCCCAGAGCCGGGTCGTCCAGTCGGCCGGCGGCATTCAGCCGTGGCGCGAAATGGAAACTGATATGGTTTTCGCGGATGGTTTTACCTTCCAATCCCCCCTGCGCCGCCATCGCCCGGATACCCGGCAGCGGGCTGCGGTTCATCAGCTCCAAGCCGAGAGAGGTGAGTATCCGGTTATCCCCGGCCAAAGGCATTCCGTCGGCAAGGGTACCGATAGCCGCCAATTGGAGAAAATCTGTCATATCTTCTTCGCGGCCGAAATCCTGAAGCAGGCAGCGGGAGAAAGCAAAAGCGACGCCGGCGCCGGACATTCCGCGGCTGGCGCCGGGGCTATCCATTAATTCCGGATTGATCAAAGCCAGGACATCCGGCAGGACCTGCGGAGGCCGGTGATGGTCTGTGATTACCATCGGCATTCCCAGGCTGCGGGCCAGCGCCGCTTCTTCGACAGAGGAAACGCCGCAATCTACCGTAATCAGAAACTCCGCGCCCCGCCCTTTGATATGGGATATGGCTTCCTTATGCAGCCCGTATCCCTCCTTGAGGCGATCCGGGATATAATAATCCGCCTTGCAGCCTAATGCGGCTAATGCTTTCCATAACAAGGCGGTAGCGGTCATTCCGTCGGCGTCATAATCGCCGTATATCCAAATTTTCTTGCCGTCTTCGACGGCTTGCCTGACGGCCTTTACCCCTGCCGCCATATCCGGCAGCCGCCAAAAATCCGACAAATCCCCCAGGTCCTTTTGCCGCAGGAAATCAAGCTGGTCTTCCGCTTTAGAAATCCCCCTCAGCCTGAGCAGCGACGCGGTCAGGGGCATGAGGCCAAGAGGCGGTATAGGTTGTGCGCCCAGCGCGGAGGCGTCTTGATCAATATGCCAGATGTTATTCCTTGTCATTCTCTTTCTCTGTCAGAGGCCTTTCTTCACCCGGCAACGGCGCTTCCGCTTCCCGGGCGGAACCGGTCTCCTGCACAACTGCCGCAGACTTGCCGCTGCCCAAGGGATTGCCGGACGCCGGCAGCGTCTTTTGCATGGTTTCTATTTCTTTCGTCAATGCGGCGATCTGCCTGTTTTGTTCTTTGCGCTCTTTGTTTAAGCTGAGCCTCTTTGTGAAGTCGACCAAAAACATCATAAGGGCGCCGGCTGCCACAGATACCAGAATCACAATGACAAGAGATGTATTGACATTCCACAACAAGAACCGGATAATCACAGGCAATGTATTCTGAATCGCAAAAATCGCGACCACAATGGCAAAAATCATAAGTAAAATTAAGTTAAATTGCATGTAGTCTCCCTCCCATCTATTGTGGCGTGTATGCAAGTTTCCTTTCGTTTGGCTTCCTTACCGCGCTTCGAATCCCCTGGGTCTGAAGTCCATCCATAGATTTGCTGCGATGAAAGCGGAGGAATAAAAGCCGGCGACGTTTCCTACGAATAAGGCGATGGCAAAGGATTTCGTGGTTTCCCCGCCAAAAAGGATCAGGGTCGCCAG